>JAZKIK010000230.1:0-2033 GCA_040384925.1 Pseudomonadota bacterium
AGGCCATATGCCTCAACACAGGGTGGTTGGCGTTGCATGACCACCATGGAACGGCGTACCAGAGGCGCGTAGCTGCGGGCAAAATCAAGTAGCGGAAGCCACAGAGTCATGAGCAGCAGCCAGCACAGGGCGGCTCCACCGGCAGGCAGTACCAGGCTCTTCCAGATGGCGGCGCGGTGCCGGCCAACGCGCCATTTCACCAACCAAGCCCACGCCAGTGTTGCAACGATGGCGATCATGAACGGAGGGAAGGAAAAGCTTGGCTCAAACCCCGGCGCCAGTCGGGCGACGTTGGCGGCCGGTTGCGCGGGTACCCCTGTCTGCATTGCGATCCAGACGACCCAAATGATAAGGGCGCAGCTTGAAAAGAATAACAGTGTGAACCAGTCGATCAGTGCGGCGACGCTGCGACCTAGGGTGGGCAGCGCAAATGCCGCAAGAGCTGCCATCGCTGGCAGGGCCAGTAACAGGGACCGTTCAGCCGAGCCGGTGGTTAGAGTGGCACCTATCGCAACGCCCGCGAACCACAGTGGCAATGCCAGATGCCGGCTGGTGGCGCCGCCGCGAATCAGTTGGTGGCGCCAGCGCCAAGCGGTCCATAGCGCCAATGGCCAGGCGGGCCAGGTAAACCAGAGCAGCAAACGCCCCAGGCTGCGCCATTCGACCCAGCTGGTTTCGGGCAGTTCGATACGCCAGCGCCACAAATCCAGCCTGGTTGCTATCAGTGCCGTCAGGAGGGTGACCAGCACAATGCCCCCGGCCCCGACAGCCTTTCGCCGCCGGGCGTCTGGCTCTGAAGGGCGATCCAGCAGGTGAATCAAGGCACTGCCGGTGCCGAGCAAAACCGCCATGGTGGGTGCACCCGACAAAGCCAGCCCACTCAAGCCCAGCACGCCGGCCAGCGAGGGGAGCAGTACGCGATAGGGCAGGGCGGAAAATGCATAAAAAGTAAGCGCCGTAAAGCAGAGCTGGGCCAGCGCGGGCGTGGTTTCGTGCGACAACTGGGCCAAGCCCAGACAGGCAATAAACGCCAACAGGCCACCGTCTGCCAGGGCACGTGCATAGTCGGATGGTCGGGCCTCCCCGCCAAAGGCGAACGCCACCGGTTGAGCCTCCGGGCCGCGCGCTAGGTAATAGGTTCCGTACCAGGTGGCAAACAGGGTTAAGGTCAGTAGTAAAACAAACGGAATGCGTGCCGCGAAATCTGGCGCTATCCAGATGGGCGCGAGCTGCATGGCCCAGGCACCCAGCCAATAGGGAAGCAAGGCGTTAACTTCCGGTGCCCAACCCATCAACTGCGGTGCGAACCAGTCGGTTCCGCCACGCGCCAGTTCTGCCATATAGCCAAAGGCCGTCATGTCGGCACTTTTCCATGGCACGCGTCCAAGAAAGCCCGGCAGCACATAGGCGAAGCAGAACAACAGCAGCGCGACGCGCGGCATTTGACGTACAGCTTTCTGGGCAACGATGGCGGGGGTGGGTTGATTCACACTTTGGCGATTGAGGGGGATGGATGTCACCGGTGGCTATGCTAAAGCAAAGAAAAAGGCAGCGCGGTCACCCGGGCTGCCTTTGGCAGGAAGCGATTGCCGGTTTTATTCGGCTGCTGCTGGCGCTGCTTCTGCTGTCTTGGCCTTGCCAAAACGGTTGCGGAAGCGTTCGACACGGCCACCCATGTTGTCCACGGATTTTTGTGTGCCGGTGTAGAACGGATGGGACTCGCTGGTGGTATCCAGCTTGTACAGCGGCAGCTTGCGACCGTCTTCCATGTCGATCATCTCTTTGGTGTTGGCGCAAGAGCGGGTCACGAATTTGAATCCATTGGACATGTCCTGGAAACAAACTTCGCGGTAATTGGGGTGAATGCCTTCTTTCATATCTTCTCCATCAGTTGCGCTAGCCGCATCAGGCCCTCGGGCAAACCTCTGCCCAATTCAAAACCCGTGTACTTGTCGCTAAACCCAAGATTATAGCTTATCCGCCCCGACGCATCATGTCGAAGAACTCGCTGTTGTTCTTCGTGGCGCGCATTT
>JAZKIK010000231.1:0-10618 GCA_040384925.1 Pseudomonadota bacterium
AGATTCGATTCTGCCAGTGCTGAAGGCTGGCGCTTGTAGGAAGTTTCCTACTGATGGCCTGTTGTAGGTGCTTGCCCACACTTTTTGCTCGTGCCTGCCGATGTTTCGCGTCAAGGCTTTCGGTCATAGTCGGGCTTGACTGATCCGATGTTGATGCCTGTGCCCTCCACGCCATGCAGGTGCCCAGGGTAAGCGTGTCAACACATTGGGTCAGCCCCTTACTGGACACCATGCAAAACACCTATTTTCAATCCTCGCGTGCCATCCGGTGGCTTGCTGGCATCGCTGCCGTGCTGGTGATGCTTGCGCTGCTGGTCATTTTTTTTCCTTGGGATTTGCTGCGTGGGCCTATCAATCGTTATGTGTCCGAGCAGCTCGGGCGCAGGTTTGAAATCACCCGGCATCTGGCGGTTGATCCGGGTTTCACCACGACAGTCAGGGCTGATGGCATAGAGTTTGCCAATCCGGAATGGGCCAACGAGCCCTATCTGGTGAAGGCAAGGGCCGCCGAATTTGATGTCAGGCTGTGGCCCTTGCTGTTTGGCAAGGTCGAGTTGCCCAGAATTGCATTGACAGAGCCGCAAATCAGTCTGCAGCTTGAGCCCGATGGCAGGCGTACCTGGGCCTTGTCGCGCAACACCTCTGATGCAAGTGCTGTGCCCAAAATTGGCCAACTGACCGTGGACAAGGGCAGCATCAGGTACCGTGCTTCGGCTCAGGGTGCTGATGTGTTGACACAGGTCTCGATCGCTCCGGAAGCCATGTCAACAGCAGCAACGCCAACATCCACAACTGCCACAACTGCCACAACTGCCACGTTTTTGCCCCTGAGTTACAAGGCCACCGGTAAATGGAAAAACGAGGCTTTCACGGCCAGTGGCCGCACGGGTGGTGTGCTGCGCCTGAGTCAGGACTTTGAAGCACCCTTTCCAATAGAGATTGCAGCCAGCTCCGGAAAGACCACACTCAAGGCCAAGGGGACGGTTTTGAATCTGGCTGAATTTGCAGGACTGGATGCCAGTTTTGATATTCAGGGCAGAAACCTGGAAGAGCTTTACGAATTGCTGGGCGTCGTTTTGCCCAATACCCCACCTTACAAGCTGCGTGGCAAATTGAACAAGCAGGGCAAAGTCTGGTCTGCAAGGCAGATTCAGGGTGTGCTGGGCAGTTCTGACCTGAGCGGTGCCTTGAGTTTTGACACCTCCGGGCCGGTCGGTTTGTTGACTGGCAAGGTGCAGTCCAAAGTGCTGGACTTTGTCGATCTGGCCCCTGTTATTGGCTTGCCAGTGGGTGGTAAAACTGCGGCATCAACGGCCAAAACCGCCGCTAAAACGGCAACTGCTGCGGCAAGCGCAGCCGCTCCAAAAAATACCGGCCAAAGGGTGCTGCCGACTGCGGCGCTTGACCTGGTACGGCTCAAATCCATGAATGCCGACGTCAATTACAGCGCGGCAGACATCCGGCATATTGAACAATTGCCACTGGACAGCGGCAGCGTGCATGTCAGGCTCAACAATGGTGTGCTGCAGCTTGAGCCGGTGACCCTGGGTGTTGCCGGTGGCTCGCTTGCCGGACGCATCACGATTGATGTCAATACCGTGCCTGCGGCTTTTGATACCCGGCTCGATGTTCGGGCGCTGCAACTCAACAAGCTGTTCCCAACCATAGAGACCACCAAAAGCAGCCTTGGCAAAATCAGTGGGCAGATCGATTTGAAGGGCAAGGGCAATTCTGCCGCACAAATGCTGGGTTCGGCATCTGGTCAGCTTTCCGTTCTGATGGGTCAGGGCCAGTTGAGCAACATCCTGCTTGAATACATGGGCCTGGACGGCGGTGAAGTCATCAAGTTTTTGCTGCGTGGCGACCGTAATGTGCAGATTCGTTGCGCGGCTGCGGCCTTTGACGTGAAGCAGGGGCTGATGAACAGCAAGGTCATTGTGCTGGACACTTCGGACACTGTCATCAACGGTAGCGGGCAAATCAGCCTGGCAAATGAAAGGCTGGACCTTGTGCTTAAACCAGCGCCCAAGGATCGCAGCATTCTGAGTCTGCGTTCACCGCTCAAGATCGGTGGTACCTTTGCATCCCCGAGCGCCGGGCCGGACAAGCTGGCCTTGGCTGGGCGCGGTGGCATTGCCATTGCTCTGGGCCTGATCAATCCGCTGCTGGCCCTGGCTGCCACGATTGAAACCGGGCCTGGCGAAGATACAAATTGCAGCAGCGTGCTGGCTGCAGCGGCCAATCCCAAAACAAAGCTGGCACCGCCTGCCAGGTCAGGCCCAACACCCTGAACGTGTTTACGATCCAAACGACCCCGAATAGATCGTAAACACGTTCTCAGGGCCAGTCAGGACCGCGATCTGCTGCCGCAAACATCACATGCGCTGTTGCGTGGCATTTTTATCTCGGTCCACTCCATGCTGCGACCGTCCAGCATCAGCAGTCGGCCCGTCAGTGGCTGGCCAGTGTTGCACAGCAGCTTGAGGGCTTCGGCGGCCTGAATGCTGCCAATGATGCCCACCAGCGGCGCAAATACACCCATGGTGGCGCAGCGTGTTTCCTCGAATTCCCCGACTTCAGGAAACACACAGGCATAACACGGCGAGCTGGCCTGACGTGGGTCGTATACTGACACCTGGCCATCAAAACGTATGGCCGCGCCCGATACCAGCGGCTTGTGGTGTTTGCTGCAGGCCTTGTTGATGGCGTGGCGCGTGGCAAAGTTGTCGGTGCAGTCGAGCACCACATCGGCTTGCTGCACCAGTTTGTCGAGCAGGGCATCGTCAGCCCGTTCGGTGATGGTGCTGACCTGCGCATCAGGATTGATGGCCGCGATCGCCTGGGCAATCGAGGCCGCCTTGAACTCTCCAATACCCGAAAGCCGGTGGGCGATCTGCCTTTGCAGGTTGGTGGCATCAACCCGGTCATGATCGACCACAGTGATATGGCCGACACCGGCGCTGCCCAGATACAGGGACACCGGCGAGCCCAGGCCGCCAGCGCCGACTATCAGCGCATGTGATGCAAGGAGTTTTTCCTGGCCCTCAATGCCGATTTCATCAAGAAGAATATGCCGCGAGTAACGGAGCAGCTGCTCGTCCGTCATGCAAGCGCAGCTTTTGAGGCAAGAAACATCAGTTCTCTTTTTTCTCGTTCTTGTTTTCTACAACAGCGGTCTTGCTGATCATCACAGGCCGGCCCTTGAGCTGGTTGATGGCCTGCAGCAATGGAAAGTCCTTGTCGCCGCCAAGTTCGGGCGGACGACGCTGTTCGGGCGTCTTTTTGGACTCTTCCTCAAGTTTTTTCAGTGCCAGTTCACGGGCCTTTTCGCGGTTGGCATCCTTGACTTCAGCTTCCTGGCCACTGTTGAGGTGTTTTTCCAGGTCGGCTTCACGTGTGCGCAAGGCTGCAAACGGGCTGCCTTCTGCGGTTTCGTCAACCAGCAGATCTGGAACGATGCCCTTGGCCTGAATCGACTTGCCGCTTGGGGTGTAGTAACGCGCCGTTGTCAGCTTGATGCCGGTGGTCGGACAATTTGCGACGCTATAGCGTGTATCCAGGCAAAGTACCGACTGGACGGACCCTTTGCCAAATGTCTGATTACCCATGACGGTTGCACGTTTGTGGTCCTGCAGTGCACCGGCAACAATCTCGCTTGCCGAGGCCGAACCTTCATTGACCAGTACCACCAAAGGCACGGTTTTAATCGCAGAGGGCAGTCTTTTCAGAGGATCGGCACCACTGCGGCGCAGGTAGAACTCGGGCGACGCCCTGTAGACAAACTTGCTGTCGGCCAGTTGGCCATTGGTTGACACCACGGTCACGTTCTCGGGCAAAAACGCTGCTGAAATGGCGACAGCAGCATCAAGCAAACCACCGGGGTCGTTGCGCAGGTCAAGCACCAGGCCTTTCAGGTTGGGTTCCTGTCTGTAGATGGCTTCGAGCTTGGTGGTGAAGTCTTCCACCGTGCGTTCCTGGAACTGGCTCACACGAATCCAGGCATAGCCAGGTTCAACCACCTTGCTGCGAACCGACTGGGTGCGGATTTCCTCACGTGTGATGGTGACCGGGAAGGTGCGGCTTTCGTCCTTGCGGAAAATCGTCAGCAGCACCTTGCTTTTGGGTTCACCACGCATTTTTTTCACCGCGTCGTTCAGCGACAGGCCCTTGACGGCGGTGTCGTCGATCTTGGTGATCAGGTCATTGGGTTTGAGTCCTGCACGGTCAGCCGGTGAGCCTTCGATTGGCGAGACCACCTTGACCAGGCCGTCTTCCTGGGTAATTTCGATGCCTACACCGACAAACTTGCCGGTGGTACCTTCGTTGAATTCCTTGAACGATTTTTTTTCGAAGTAGGCCGAGTGCGGGTCAAGGCTTGAAACCATGCCCGAAATCGCGTCCGAAATCAGCTTTTTCTCGTCAACCGGCTCTACATAAGTAGATTTGACCATGCCAAAAACAGTGGCGAGCTGCTGCAGTTCTTCCAGCGGCAGCGGTGTCAGACCACCACGCGCTACTGCCTGCAACTGCACGGTAGTCAGCGCGCCTGCAACTGCACCAATTGAAATCCAGCCTGCGATTTTGAGCGTTTGACCCATAAAAATACCTTAATAAGCCTGTTTGCGCCTGTTGAAGAGCTTCTGCCCTTCAATCTTCGGAGCAATATACACCTAGGACAAAGACCTCGCGCCACAGTTCCGTACGCAATTTTGTGAAGCGCCTGAAAAGGCCCGAAAAGTGCATAAAACTGCTGTTTTCAGAAGGTTTTTACACTTGCTTTACAAAAATGAAGCAGGCTGCCCGACGGTTTTTCAGGCCTTGCCCTGCGCGCCCACTGCGGCCGCAGCCCTGGCAGCCGCTTCGCTGTCACCGAGGTAATAGTGGCGCAGTGGTTTGAGTTCGGCGTCCAGTTCATAAACCAGCGGAATGCCGTTGGGAATGTTCAGGCCCACGATGTCTTCATCAGAGATGTTGTCAAGATATTTGACCAGGGCGCGTATCGAGTTGCCATGCGCCGCCACCACAATCCGTTTGCCTGCCTTGATGGCGGGTGCCATGGCTTCGGTCCAGAAAGGCAAAACACGATCCACCGTGTCTTTCAGGCATTCGGTCAGCGGAATCTGGTCTGGCTGCAGTCTGGCGTAACGGCGGTCACCACGCTCGCTGCGTTCGTCGCTGGCATCCAGTGGCGGTGGTGGGGTGTCGTAGCTGCGGCGCCAGACCAGCACTTGCTCATCACCATATTTTTTGGCGGTTTCAGCCTTGTTCAGACCCTGCAGTCCACCGTAGTGCCGCTCGTTCAGGCGCCAGCTGTGTACCACTGGCAGCCAGGTCCTGTCCATCTCGTCCAGTGTGTGCCACAGGGTGCGGGTAGCGCGTTTGAGCACGCTGGTGTAGGCCAGGTCAAAGTCATAACCCTCGCTTTTGAGCAGTTGACCAGCGGTTTTGGCCTGGGCAACACCAGTGTCGGTCAGGTCCACATCGGTCCAGCCGGTAAAGCGGTTTTCAAGGTTCCAGGTCGATTCGCCGTGCCTGATCAATACAAGTTTGTACATGGGAGGGTGCAGTTGAAGTGAAGAAATGAAGATGCGGAGACAAAAAATCTGGGAAATTCGTGAGGCCAAAACGCCGCCTGCGCAGCTTGCTCAACCCAGCATTCTAAAATCACCGCGTTGCTTCAAACATACCCAAAGGTTTAACGTGAAATTTCTGATTGATAACTGGATGCTGATTGCCATTGCCCTGTCCTCTGGCGGCATGCTGGTTTGGCCCCTGATTGCCGGCGGCATGAATGCTGGCGCACTGAGTGCCAGTGGCGCTGTGCAGCTGATAAACCGCGAGCGTGCAGTAGTGGTGGATGTCAGTGAAGCTGACGAGTTTGCGGCCGGCCATGTGCTTGGGGCCAAAAATGTGCCGCTGGGCCAGCTTGAGGAAAAACTGCCCTCGGCCGTCAAGAACAAGGGCCTGCCTCTGATTCTGGTTTGCGCCACTGGTGCCCGTGCCAACCGCGCCGTGGCGGTGGCCAAAAAACTCGGTTACGAGCAGGCCCAGGCACTGGGTGGCGGACTCAAAGCGTGGAAAGAGGCCAATCTGCCGCTTGAAAAGGCCTGAAAAAGCCTGCAACTGCGTTTTCTGAACCACTCAAACACTGGCCGAAACCATGCAAAGCGTCAAGATTTATACCACCGGCACCTGCCCTTATTGCATTCATGCCAAACAGCTGCTCAAGGCACGTGGCGCTGAGTTTGATGAAATCCGTGTGGACCAGATTCCCGGTGAGCGTCAAAAAATGATGGAAATCAGCGGTCGCCGCACGGTGCCGCAGATTTTTATCGGCCAGACCCATGTGGGCGGTTGCGACGACCTGGTGGCGCTGGACGGCAAGGGCGGATTGCTGCCCATGCTGAACGCGGCCTAGTTCGTTCTGCCAGCACGTCCTGCCGGTTTTTCTGCTTTCCGGTCCTTCAAGATAGCTTCGTGGTGCTGTGATAATGCCGCGAAGCCTGTTCGTCCGGACAGACCTAACCCCTATTTGATTTTTCGAAATCTCCCCAAAAGTAACCTGAAAGTTCATCATGGCCGAAGCCAATCTTGACCCCGTTTTCCAGATTCAGCGCGTTTACCTCAAAGACCTGTCGCTGGAGCAGCCCAATTCCCCCTCAATCCTGCTGAACCAGGAGCAACCCGGTGTTGATATCCAGCTGGGTGTGGACGCCACGCCGGTGGCCGAAGGGCTGTTTGAAATCACCGTGACCGCGACCGTGCAGGCCAAGATTGCCGACAAGACCGTGTTTCTGGTCGAAGCCAAACAGGCCGGCATTTTTGAAATCCGCAACATTTCGCCAGAACAGATGGGCCCGCTGCTCGGCATTGCCTGCCCGCAAATCGTCTATCCCTACCTGCGCGGCAACGTGGCTGACGTGATCCAGCGTGGCGGTTTCCCGCCTGTGCATCTGGCTGAAATCAACTTCCAGGCCATGTACGAACAACAGCAGCAGCAACAGGCCGAAGCCATGCTGGCAACGCCACCGGCACCACAAATCATCGTTTGAGCCTGAGCTCGCCGTCGTCTGGCCCGGGCCCCATGAAAATCATCGTCATCGGGGCAGGTGCCTGGGGGACTGCGCTGGCTGTCAATGCTGCGGCCGCGCACCAGGTCAGCCTGTGGGCGCGTAATGCGGTTCTGGTGGGCAATATGCAGGCCGAACGCATCAACCAGCGTTACCTGCCTGGTGTGGTGCTGCCGCCCGGTTTGCGGGTAACAGGCGGTGCTGCCCGTCCGCTGGCCGAGGCCATCGAAGGGCAGGACCTGATCATTCTGGCGACCCCCATGTCGGCCATGCGCAGCATGTTGCTCAGCCTGCAACATGCACAGGTGCCGCTGGCCTGGCTCAGCAAGGGTTTTGAGGCACCTGTCGGTACGGATGCTTCTTCCGGCCTGGATTTCAGGCCTTTCGGGCTGCTGGCTCACGAAGTACGGGCACAGGTGGCTGGGAATTTAAGGGCTGGTGTGCTCAGTGGCCCGAGTTTTGCGCAGGAAGTGGCACGCGGCCAGCCGACGGCCCTGGTGGCCGCCAGCGAGCATGCGGACGTGCGTCATGCGCTGGTGGCGGCCTTTCATAGCCCGACATTGCGGGTTTATGCCAACGACGACATCGTGGGTGTTGAAGTGGGCGGTGCGGTCAAAAACGTGCTGGCGATTGCGACCGGTTTGTGTGATGGCCTGCAACTGGGCCTCAACGCACGGGCCGCGCTGATTACCCGCGGGCTGGCCGAGATGACACGGCTTGGTGTCGCCTTGGGTGCACGGGCTGAAACCTTCACCGGCCTGTCGGGCCTGGGTGACCTGGTGTTGACCGCTACCGGCGACCTCAGCCGCAACCGCAAGGTGGGTTTGCTGCTGGCGCAGGGAAAATCACTTTCCGAGGCGGTCGAGTCGCTTGGCCATGTGGCCGAAGGTGTTTATTGCGCCCGCACCGTGCTTCAGCGCGCAACTGGCCTGGGCATTGAAATGCCGATTTCCCAGGCTGTGGTGGCGCTGCTTGACGGCAAACTGCAGCCCGCCGAGGCGGTGGCGGCGCTGATGGGGCGCGGGCCGACTGCGGAGTTGCGTTAGCGCCGTATCAGGCGGAGCTGGTCAGGTCGCCGATCAGCTCTTTTTTTCTGGTATTGATCGAAATGACTGGCTCTTCCGCTGCCTGGTGGTCAGCTACTGTCTTGGTGATGTGTGCGAACTGCGCATTGCGGTCTTCATGCTTGCACCTGCCTCCGTCTTGCGCGTCGACTGCATCGAAGGTGACTTCACTCGGCAGGCAGATCAGGACGGCTCTTGGAACGTGTTCACGGTCTATACGCGACCCCGTATAGACCGTAAACACGTTCTTAAGTTGTTGTTGAATAAAGCGAGATTGCATGGCAATACGTGAATTACCGCACGTAGATTCATAAATCTGCATTTGCATCAAATTTATCAATTTTGCTAAAATTGATACAAATGGTGAACTTGGAGATTTAAATAATGAAATCATCAAATGTCGCTTTCGGCCTTATTGATTCACGCCCCTTTGCGCTTGTTCTATTGATCTTTGCGACTCTGCATAAACTGATTCGCGTACTGTCGAGCAGAGCCTTTTGGGCCATTCTTGCCATGACCTTGCTCTGTGCGCCGCTGGTATGGGCTGTTGAGTCGAACAATGAAACCAAACTTCTGGTAACGGCAACGGTTCTCAAGCATGCAAGCCTGCAGGTATTGGCTCAGCCTGGCTCGGTGATCCTTACTGCAGTTGACATCGCTCGCGGTTATGTTGATGTTTCCAGCCCTGCGCAAGTAGCCGTGATGAGCAATACCCAGGGCGGCTACATGCTGATGTTTGATAGTCAGGGCGAGTTTCTGCGCCAGACCTTGGTGAAGGGCTTGAGTACGGATGTGCAACTGGGCGCATCGGGCGGTGGCGTTGCACAACGCAGTTCAGGTCGCGGTATGAGCAAAACCCTGATCGATCTCGGGTTTCGCTTTGTGCTGTCGGAATCCGCCCGTCAAGGCGTCTATCCCTGGCCCCTGCGTCTTTCGGTCACACCACTTTGAGAGAGTGGGGCTCATGGACGCAACTGGCAAACCAGCTCGCCGAGATCAACAAAGGTCTCGCCTGATGAAGGAATGAGCAGATCGAATATGCAAGGTTTGCCTTCAACAAGAATCGTCGCGGCATAGCTGCCGGGTTTGATGTTTTCAATGTAGAACTCGCCGCCACGCCCAGTGGGGAAGGTTTGTAACTTGCCTTCGGTACTGAATTTAATTTCCTGAAATTCCACCGCTTTTGTGATGTTGTCCTTCCTGGATTTCAGTTTTCCAGTGAACGCCTGAATTTTGACCACTCCAAAGTCGATGACGGTGCCGCTTCTGAATGACGGTGAGACACTTTTCACCGTGGATGGAATCAAGTATTCAATGGGTACGCTCTCAGGGGTAATCGATATGTCGTTGTCAAAATACGGAGCCAGTGTGGGGATGAAAATTTTCCCTTGAGCGTCTGTTTTTCCGATGGGCTGTCCGTTCACCATGACCGCTACGCCCGCAAGATCGCCAACCTTCACAATGCCAAAACTTTCTGTCACGGGTCGGCCCCATGCGAATTGGCCGTCGACATACGCCAGGCCACCGGCTACGGAAACGCTATAGTCCGTGCTTGTTTGCCCCTTGTCCCTGCGCTGCCCAAACTCGCCTCGCAAAATGGCTGCCGGTGCGTTGTATTGAAGCTGGGAATCAAGCCGCGAGTTCAGGCTATTGCCGACGGACGCACGATCAGTCGAAAGCCGGTAACCCAATCCTTCGCCGACAGGCTGATTTTTGGTCAACTGCAGGGATGAAGTCTGATCTTCTCGATTGCCTGTGTAACTGGCACCCAGAGAGTAGTCCTTGTCGAGAAAGAAGATCAAACCCATGAAGGCTTCATTTCGACTGGTGCTGTCTTTGGTGTGACTCAAACTGGCCTGAAGCGATACCCGGCCAGAAATCAGTGGAACACCGTAGCTCAGTGTTGTGACTCTCCGGTTTTCCAGCAACGAGCTACCCGATGGCTGTGCCAGCGAAGTGGACGAAACCGAACGTGTCAATAGCGCCGAATGACCCAATGAAATCGAACCATATCGCTGTGAGTAGTAGCTCGCGACCACGCTGCCCTCGTAGTTGCGGTTGGTGATTGTGGGTGGGTCGCCCAGTGTGGCGAAGTTTCCCCGATCCCGTCGCAGCGATGCCCCCAAACTCCAGTTATTGGCCTGGTAGCTGTAGCTTGCCATACCCGCGGTGCCGCGCTGGTTATTGAAGGAACTGGCGGCAAGTGCCAGGTTGAGGACTCCCGCACTGCCCAAAACGAAGGTCGCCAGCGGCCCCGTGTTATAGAAGTCTCGCATACCGTCTGCGCGCCATCCCAGTGTGATTGCTTCGCTCAGGCCATATCGATGAAACAGCGACAAAGCTACCGGACCATAGTGATTGCTCTCCACGCCGTAATCACGGCGCAATGCGCCCAGGTTGTAGCTGTATTCCTGCAGACCTTCGCGCAAAGGCTGATCGCTGAAATAGAAGGAATAGTTGAGCTGCTGTACACGGCCGAAGGCA
>JAZKIK010000231.1:10628-20904 GCA_040384925.1 Pseudomonadota bacterium
CTCCATATGCGAGAAGGTCGCGCAATTCAAACTCACCGGGTTTGAGTTTTTCGCTGCGAATTCGTTGACCATCCAGATAGACTTCAAGATCACTTGGTGTGGCCACACTGCCGCTAATGCTTTGCGTTGGCATGCGGGTGAAATAGGGGTCAAGCCCGTACAGCTTGGAAATGCTGATGCCACCTAGATTGACGCCATTGCTGAACTCGCGTGGCGCGGTGAACAGGTCGCCCATTACGGAGCGCTGCAGGTTTTCCCTGTCGTCGTGTGTCACGCTGCTCATCAGGCGCACAAATTTGTGTCGGCCATCCTGGTCTTGTGTCGTATTGCCATTGGACATGATGAGGTAGTTGCCGAGTCGCCACCCCAGTTCGCCGGACAGGCCGATGTTTTTGCCCGCCACCGAGCTGCTTGCGGAAGAGCTTAGTGCGTAATTCAAAAACAGGCTGTTGTCAGTCGGCCTGATGCCCTTGTTTTGCCGCGCTGTCCGCAAGTCCACTGTGCTGGTGGGCAGAAAACGCGGCGCAGCGGTGATCTCCAGTGTGAGTTTTTTTGCGTCAAATGCGAAACCGACTCCGGGCATGGATCTGAGTGATATGTGGGGTTCTCCATCCAGCGTGAGGATGCTGCCTGTGGGCTCCTTGAAACCCATGGTCTTCATATCTTCAACCTTGACCCAATAATGCAGATCCGGAGTGCGCATGACGAAAAAGTCGCCTTTGTCCTCGGTATTCAGACTCACGCGAAGAACCATTGTTTCTGCTTTGGCAATGGCCTCACTTTCAGCCTCGGCAGCGAATGACACAAGGGGAATGACGCTCAGGCACCACAGCAAAGCGCCCGCGACAGGGGCACGGTTCATGGGGAACCACGCAGACAGGGCCAGCCCAAGCACTTGCCTGGACCTCGGGATTATGGACAAATCGCGCGCGTAACGTCCAGTTTACGAGCTACGCTGAGTTTGTCGGTATTGAACTCAAGCGCCAAGGCGGTCATTTTTGCGCATTGCTCCGCCGCTATGGAGGTGCTGTAAGACTTGGCAGTTCCAGCCAATAGGTAGCGGTCAGCCAGCGTCAAGGCATAAACCTCGGTGCCGGCCTTGTCCGTGCCTTTGAGCTGGATGCTTTGTACCTGCTGATGGCGATTTCCAGTATTTTTGGCTGAAATCGACACAATGCCCTTGGCGAGGCTAAAGCTTTCAATGTCAAGACTGTCTTGAGGTTTCAGCGGTGCTACAAAAATCGGTGCGCCAAAGCGAATCAGCACATTGATTTGAGCCGCGCTACCCTCGGGAGGTCTGGCAATACCTGGCAGTTCGTCAATAAACAGGCGATAAGTTTTTTCAACCGGCACGGTCGCATTTTTTGCGCCCACGCGAATCAAACCTTCCTCGCCGGGTTCGATCGACATGATTTTCGGAAAGAAAACGAGGTCTGATGTGTCAAGGTACAGATCCTTGCCGGATGCATCCTGGGTCCACTCAAACGCCTTGAGCTGAAAGCCGAGTTTTTGCTTGTCCTCGTTTCTGACGCCGATTACGCCGCTCCTTATCCCCGTCCCAAGCTCCAGGCGTATGGGGTTGACCGAAAACTCTCCAGCCCTACCCAGGTTGGGTGTAAACAGCGAGCAGCAACAGACCACAAGGGCGAATGTCCTGAATGTTTGTGTCATTGGATTTTGCGCGTGCCGTATGCAAGCAGCGCGTAACGCGTCAGGGAGTTACCGAAATAATAACCGTATCGGAATAACCTCCAGCCGAAGCGTTGGCATAGTCGCTCCACAGGATTGAGCCATTGAAAGTGAATGCAACGTAAGTGCCATTTCCTGGGCCGGCGCGGCTTTGCGGAAGGCTGGCCAAACTGTAGGGAATCAGTCCGCCAGCGGTGCTTTTCAGGTTGCGCGTGCCGTTGTAGTTGAGCCCGTTGTCACCGGATATGGTCATGGTCTGACCGGGGGCGCAGTCACCTGCCTTGCTTGTGCCGGTTACGGCCACAAGCACGTCGCTGCCGCTTGCGGGGTTGAGCACACCAAAACTCATGCTCAGTCCCTTGGACTGAAACGAACAGTTGTTACCGTTTGCGTGGGCCTGTAACACCCCCACCAGCAGGCCTATGGGTAGCAAAAATGCCGCGAAAAGGAAGCGGAGTTTTTTCATTGCCAGCCTAACTAAAGTGCATGGATTTGCCGGGTGTCATGGCCGATTATGGGTTTGCCATGCACCCATATTACCGTGTGTTGGTTCAGGGGGTGATATTGAGCGTAACGTTTTCAGTGTATGCGCCAGCGGTGGCATTCTGGTATTGCGCTGCGGTGATGGTTCCCGTCACGACCAGTGTGAGATCCTGACCCGATCCGAAGCCGGTGCCGGTTTGTGTGTCGCCACTGAAACCAAGCGTATAGGCCATCGTGGATGAACTTGGGCCTGTAAGGGTACGGCTTGTTCCACCTGTTGCAGTCACGCCTGCCGAAGCTTGCCCCTTGGTGCATTTGTAGAGCACATTGGCCGTAACCACCTTGTCGGTGGAGAGCGAAGGATCGATGGCACCGAATGCAAGAGCTGTGCTGGTTGCAGAAAACCTGCACATGCCGGTGACCGTTGCTGTTACCGCAAGAGTCTGCGAATCCGAGGCTGCTGCCAGGCCTGCGGTGCAAACCAGCAAAACGGTTGCGGCAACTTGTAAAAGTTTGCGGTGGGTATTCATGTGACGTTTCCTGTTAAAGGTGACTGAATGGGGCTGTGATTGAACTGTAACGAAATACAATTTTTTGCCCAAGCGTTTCCTGTTGAAACAACCGATTTCCGTGAATCCATCACATATCCAATTGAGTTTTCTGACTTTTTATCCGGTAACGATGTTGTTACATATATTGCGGGCTATGGCTCTGCCTGGAATCCATTGAGTGAAGGGGCGTGGTATTTGTCTGAAGTGTTACTGGTTGATACAACCGGAATCCAGTCGCGTTTAGCCCCTAAAACTTTCCGTTTTTGTTGCCTCGCAGGCATAGTGCTGGCCGAAGTCCTGGACTAAACTTGCAAAATGCAGGCATGTCGCCTGATTTTTATCAACCACTCCGGGAGTCATTCATGGAAAACGCCAGCAAAGACAAGTTGATCACCGACATGAAAGTCGTCCTTACTGACGTCGAGGATCTGCTCAAGGCCGCTACCGCCGCCACAGGCGAAACCGCTCTGGCCCTGCGCGAAAAAGCTGCCGACAAACTCAAGGTCGCCGGCGAAAAACTGAGCAGTCTGCAGGAAGCCGCCTTGCTCAAGGGCAAAGAGGCGGCCCGCGTGACTGACGATTATGTGCATGCCAACCCCTGGAAAGCTGTGGGTGTGGCCGCTACCGTCGGGTTTTTGATCGGGCTGCTGGCAAACCGCAGGTAAGCAGACCAGTCTGTCCAGCTTTTGTCTGCCTGAACATGAAATTTCGCACCTCAAGCCCTTCAGACGCAGATGCGCCCGAGCCACCACGCCTGATGGCCTCGCTGCGGCAGCTGGCTTTGACTTTTTTTGCCATGGCGCAAACCCGTCTGGCGCTGGCCGGTGTGGAAATTGAGGAAACCCTGCAGTGGCTGACCGGCCTGCTGCTTCGTTTGCTGGGGCTGCTGGTATTTGGCCTGGTGGGGCTGCTCAGTGTGACCCTGCTGGCCGTGCTGGCTGCCGACCCGGCAAAAAGGCTGCTGGTGCTGGCGGGTTTTGTGCTGCTTTATCTGGGCCTGGCGGGCTGGTTCTGGTTGCAGATCAAACGTGTCCTGGGCAGCCGCCCGCCTTTTCTGCAAGCCACGCTGGCCGCCATGGTCGATGACCGCGAGGCACTTTTGGCCGCAACTTCACCAGAAGCCGCAAACAATCCCGTCGACAGGGCCAGCCCATGACTGACACCACCAGTGCCCTGGCGCTGAAAAAGCAGCTCCTGCTGACACGCGCCGCCATCGAGAGGGCTGAAATGGTGCGCGCCATTGGCAGCGCTTCACAATCAGCCGCCGTGCTGGGCAGGGGCTGGTCTGGCCTGACGGGTTTGGCAAATCTTGCCGGGTATTTAAAACTGGGCACAGGTTTGCCGCTGGTGCTTGGCTTGGTCAAAAAGGCCAGGCTGCTCAGCCCCTTGCTGCCACTGCTTTTTGCCGGTGCCCGCCGCCCGGTGGTGCAGCGCCGCAGCTGGTTTTCGATACTCAAATACACATTGCTGGGTGCTGGCTCGGTTTTGGTGATCTGGAAAAGCCGCCATTGGCTGGCAGGGCTGGCAGATCGTTTTGGGCCGTCGGCCGACTCTGACTATTATTGAGTGCTGCTGCCAGATCAGCAGCAGCCTTGATATCCGTATCTCTCGGCCAGTCTTGCCAGCATGGCAGGCGCACACTCCCTGATTTCTCCCGCGTGACCAGTCCTGGGCAAGCGCCTCTTGCGTACTTCTAAAAGCTACTGATAGTGATTCTCATTTGTATAATGAGCGCTGTCCGATCTACAGAAAACCCAGGAGTTGTCATGAAACCAGTCTTTAAACCTGTCCTGCTCGCCGCCACGCTGGCCTTGCTGGCAGCACCGGCCATTGCGCAAACCCCGGCAGCGCCAGCGACGGGTATGGCTGCGCCCCAGGCCATGCAGGCTGCAACGGCTGTCGCGCCTGCGATGGTGGTCAAACACTATGCCAACCTGGTTCATGCCACTTATGAGGACACACTGGCCAGTGCGGTATTGATGCAAAAAGCAATTCAGGCTTTTATCGACAAACCGTCTGACGAAGGCCTGAAAGCCGCGCGCAAGGCCTGGCTGGACGCACGCGAGTTTTACGGACAGACCGAGGCTTTCAGGTTTTACAGCGGCCCGATTGATGACAAAAACGGCCCTGAAGGCCAGATCAATGCCTGGCCCATGGACGAGTCCTATGTTGACTATGTCAAGGACGCACCGAATGGCGGCATCATCAACAAAAAGAGCGCCATCACCAAAAAGGCGCTGGCAAGCCTGAATGAAAAAAACGGCGAAGAAAACATTGCCACCGGCTGGCATGCCATTGAATTTTTGCTCTGGGGCCAGGACTTGAGCACCAGCGGCCCTGGCGAGCGTTCGTTTGAGGATTTTGTGGATGGCAAAAAGCCCAATGCCGACCGCCGCCGCCTGTACCTGAAAACCGTTACCGAACTGCTGGTGGACGACCTCGGCTTTTTGAGCAAAGCCTGGGCACCCGGCGCCAAAAACTACCGCGCAAAGTTTGAAGCCGGCAATCTGGAATCGGTGCGCAAGATGTTTGTCGGCCTCGGTTCACTCTCACGCGGTGAACTGGCTGGTGAAAGGCTTGAAGTCGCACTGGCCAGCCAGGCCCAGGAAGATGAACATTCATGTTTTTCAGACAATACACACCGCGATGTAGTGAATAACGCCAAGGGCATACAGAATGTCTGGCTGGGCAGTTACAAACGTGCCGATGGCACGACCCTGCTTGGCCCGTCATTGCGTGACCTGGTGGCCGTCAAAAATGCCGCGCTGGCTGACAAGACCAGCAAACAGATTGCTGAATCGGTGTCGGCTGCAGAAGGCATTCAGGCCCCGTTTGACCGCGAGATTGTGGGTGCCAAAGATGCACCGGGCCGCCTGCGTGTGCAAAAAACCATCGCCAGCCTGGTGCAGCAAAGCAAGGACCTGGTGGACGCTGCCAACGCAGCAGGCATCAGCAAACTGACATTGGTGAAGCCTTAATTGTCTGGTTCCGACTTTTTCAGACGGCATGGACCCGAGATGGGCGCGACGCTGGCAGCCGTGCTGGCCCTTGCTGCCTTCTGTTTCACCGCAGGGCAGGGCGTGCAGGCCACACCGGCCGCAGATGATGAAAAAACCGGCGGTGAAACGACGGTGTTTGCCACCGGGCGCAACGCCTTTTCATTCCCGCTGGCCAACTTGCCTGATGACGAACGTACACGTTTTGCCATAGGCAACTCGTTTTTCAGGCGTAACTGGGTGCAGGCACCGTCGTCCACCACCGCTCGTGATGGGCTGGGGCCACACTTTATTGCCAGGTCTTGCGGCGGCTGCCATGTGCAGGACGGGCGCGGTGCCCCGCCAGACTTTGCACGCGGCCTGGCCGAACAACCGGTGGGCCTGCTGCTGCGCCTGTCAGTGGCGGGCAAAAACGCCCATGGCGGCGTGCTGCCTGACCCGGTGTATGGTGACCAGTTTTCCAACTTTGCGGTGCAGGATGTTGTGCCCGAGGGGCAGATTTCACTGCGTTATGAAATCTTGCGTGGCAATTTTGCCGATGGCACAGCTTACCGCCTGCAAAAACCGCGTTACGGCTTCAGCAAGCTCAATTACGGGCCCATGGCCAAGGATGTCATGCTGAGTCCACGCATCGCACCACAACTGGCCGGTGTGGGCCTGCTTGAAGCCATTCCCGAGGCCGAGATCTTGCGCAATGCACGCGAGCAGGTCGCTGCTGGCGGCCCGGTGCGTGGTGAGGTCAATCAGGTCTGGGATGAATCGGCCCAACAACTGCGCACCGGCCGTTTTGGCTGGAAAGCCAATGTCGCCTCACTTGCGCACCAGACCGGTGGCGCTTTTCAGGGTGACATGGGCATCACGTCCAGCCTGTTTCCACAGGAAACCTGCAGCGCTGCCCAGAAAGACTGCCTGGCCGCACCACGTGGCGCACAAGGCAAAGGTGTGGAGATTGACGACAAGACCTTTGCCGATGTGGTTTTTTACCAGGCAACCCTGGCACCCGCCGCCAGACGCAAGCCGCGTGATGCGCAGGTCGTGTTGGGCCAGAAGCTGTTTGCCCAGGCCCAGTGCGCCGCCTGCCACCGGCCCAGTTACGTGACGGGAACAGATGCTGAAAACATCTTTCCGCGCATCGCCAGCAAGGCCCTGCAGGGCCAGACCATCTGGCCCTACACCGATTTGCTGCTGCATGACATGGGTGAAGGTTTGGCTGATGGCAGACCTGACTTTCTGGCCAATGGCCGGCAATGGCGTACTCCGCCCTTGTGGGGCATTGGCCTGGTGCCGGATGTCAACAACCACAACCGCCTGCTGCACGATGGCCGGGCGCGTGGTGTGCTGGAGGCCGTGCTGTGGCATGACGGCGAGGCCAAAACCAGCAAAAACGCAGTCTTGAAGATGAGCACCCAGGAACGCGCCGCGCTGGTGAAGTT
The DNA here is from genome assembly GCA_040384925.1 of Pseudomonadota bacterium. GTDB lineage: Bacteria > Pseudomonadota > Gammaproteobacteria > Burkholderiales > Burkholderiaceae_C > Polaromonas. Next base: position 17,781 of record JAZKIK010000231.1, read on the forward strand.
TCTGGAGTCGCTTTGACTGAAGGATTGGTCAAATGACAGAACAAGGCAGGTATTTGATGAACCCACCCAGGTCTGAATCCGCGATGCGCGCTGTGTTGTGGCTGGGCTCTGCCCTCATGCTGGGTGCCTGGGCAAGTCCAGGCCTGGCCCAGACAGGCGGTGTGCCGGTTCCCTTTTACACGCCCGGCGATCTGATGCGCAGTGTGTACAAATTCTGGTACGTACCGCAGGCCAAAAACTTTGCCGAGCAGGCTGCCCTGCTGCCAGCCGCCATTGCCAAAGTCTGCGAGGCCGGTTCAGGCGCAGCCCAGCTGGAGCAGGCGCGCAGCCAATGGAAAACCACCACCAGCGCGTGGGACAAACTCAGTGGCGTGCAGATTGGCCCGCTGGTCTTGCGCCGTTCGGCACGGCAGATTGACTTCATGCCGACACGGCCCGAGCTGATCAAAAACGCGATCCAGACCGCCCCGGCTGACGCAACTGCCATGGAAAGCATAGGCACCCCGGCCAAAGGTCTGCCCGCACTTGAATGGTTGTTGTGGGTGCAGCCCATCACGTCCAGTACATCAGCCAATATCGCGGCCTGCACCTATGCCGTGCAGGTGGCTGCAGACATCAAGCGTGAAGCCGATGAGCTGGACAAGGAGTTTGCCGCGCTTGGCGCACGCAAACCCGGCGAGCAGGAAGAAAACAATGTGCCAGCCGTCAGCGAACTGCTCAACCAGTGGACAGGTGGGCTGGAGCGTCTGCGCTGGGCCGAGATGGAAAAACCACGGCTGGCCGGGGCCACAGGCCTGGCTGGCGGCGCGGTGCCCTCTGGCATCAGAAGTTCTGCCGCTTACGCCCGCAGCGCCAGCGGCCAGACGGCCGAGCGCTGGTCGTCACAGTGGCTGGCCCTGCGCAGCCTGGGCGCGGCACAAACAGCTGATGCGCCCAGACCCGGTGCCGGCCTGGTGCCGCTTGAAACCTATATGCGCGGCCTGGGCCGTGATGAGCCAGCCAGCAAACTGGCACAAACCATGGCCAGGACCGACAAGGCCCTGCAAAAACTCAAGCCGGCCAACAAGGCTGGCGTAACAGCCGCTGCGCGCACGATTGCCGAAGTGAAAAAGGTGGCCGAAGCCGAGGTGGCACCTGCGATGGAAGTGAGCATCGGGTTTTCAGATGCAGATGGGGACTAGCTTCGTGCCAGGGTCCAGTCTGCAGCGCCGCCAGTGGCTGCTTCAAACCACATCCATTGCCGCGTCTTTGGCCGCAACAGCATGGCCTGCCAGCGTGCTTGCAGCAAAAAACAGGTCGCAAGTCCAGCTGGTCAGTGCGTGGCAAACCGGCGAGGGCTATCAGGTGGGCGTGCTCCAGCAGAACGCCCAGGCACTTGAAGTCAGCGCTGCCCTGGATGTGCCCACACGCGCCCATGGTGTCTGGCTGGAGGCCGGTGGCACCCTGCTGGCCGTGGCCCGACGCCCCGGTGACTGGCTGCTGCGCTGGAAACCCAAGCCGCAGAGCAAAAGCGGCCAGGCCATCACCTGGGGCTGGATAGAACCAGACCGCGCCTTCAACGGCCACGTCATCAGCAGTGCAGACGGCAAAACCCTTTACACCACCGAAACCAATCTTGAAACCGGCGAGGGCCTGATTGGTCTGCGCAACACCGCAACGCTTGAAAAAACCGCTGAATGGCCAAGCCATGGCATGGACCCGCACGAGTTGCTGCTGGACGCCGATGGCAGCCTGATGGTTGCCAATGGCGGCATTCCAGCCCTGCCCGAAACCGGGCGACTCAAGCTGCATATGAACCGTATGGACGCATCGCTGGTGCGGCTGGATACCCGCAGCGGCAGGCTGCTGGGCCAGTGGCACCTGGCTGACCAACGCCTGAGCCTGCGCCACATCGCCTGGGGGCCGATGTTGCCGGGTGGCCAAGCTGCCCTGGGCATTGCGCTGCAGGCCGAACACGATGATGCAGCGGCCAAAGCCACCGCCCCGGTGCTGGCGATTTTTGATGGCCAGACCCTGCGCGCTGTTGCAGCCGACAGCAGTCAGTCGCTTCGCGGTTACGGTGGTGACATCAGCTTTGCTGCCGGGCTTTTTGCCGTGAGTTGCCCGCGCGCCAACGGCCTTGCCCTGTGGCGTGCAGACGGCCAGTGGGCAGGTTTCAAGGCGCTGGATGAAGCCTGTGCACTGGCGTCCATTGCAGATGAAAAACATCCAGATTCAGTGCTCTGGGCTGCAGGAAACCCGGCCACGCTGGCGCTGGACAGCCAGGGCAATACGGCATCTGCGAGCCTCAAAAACCTGCGGATTGATAATCACTGGGCTGCGATCAATTTGTGACACCTTTGGTTTTGAGTCCATTTGCTCAATGCAGCTGACTCCGGTTTTTTGCTGCCTATTACCCGAATACAGCTGTTAAACCCTCAGTCTTTCAAGTTCGGTGACACTTGTGCTGTTGTACGTACTATTTGTTACGTTTAACATGTATCAAAAATCTCATCCACGGCGGGGTTTCAGGCGTATCCACTTGGCCCAGCTCCTGCCTGCTCTTTAAAAGAGGTCAATCATGCGAACAAGTTTCTGGATAACTGCAACGGTGTTGCTGGCTGCCCTGTTGGCCGGGCAGGCGCATGCGGCAAAACCAGCGACGGCAACAAACGCGCCGCCGTCCATGATTATTCAGGCCGTGCAGATGCCTGCCTGGCTTGATTCGGCGGGCAAACGCGTGCCCGCAGCCCCCGGTGGAAAAATCGCTGCCAACGATGTGGTGCTGTCTGGCGACAAGGCCAGGGTGGTGGCGCGTATGCCCGATGGTAGCCTGATCAAACTTGGTGAAAATGCCCAGTTGCAGGTCAAAAAGCTGGACATGAAGCTTGAGAACATGACGCCCAAAATGAGCAGCGACATGAAGTTGTTGCGCGGCATGTTCCGTTTTGCCACCCAGGCCGTTGACAAGGCGGTTTCCAGGCGCGAGCTGAACCTGGCTTTGACGACCGCCACCATAGGCATACGCGGCACCGATTTCTGGAGCATGAGCGACGCCGTTCATGACGCCGTTTGCCTGTTTGAAGGCAAGGTTGATGTAGCCACTACCGAGCAGGGCGTGATAACACTGGACAAACCTTCGGCG
>JAZKIK010000232.1:0-6570 GCA_040384925.1 Pseudomonadota bacterium
TCTATGGTGACTTCCCGGGCGTCAATACTTCCCAAAAAACCATTTACACGGGTATCTCGCATAGTTTTTAAGCGCGTTGGGTAGCCGGATGTAAGGCAAGCCCTGGAATATGGCAGTTCTTGCACCCGGCATTTTTCAAGATATGGAGGGGTGTACGGCGTGCAGCGACAATGCGCTGTGCTCTCCATCCTCCTCGTCACCTTCCCCTTCTTCGCCCTGGTTTTGTGCGGCTATGTGGCTACGCGTCGCGGCATGTTGCCGCTGCTGGCGATTCCGGGTTTGAATGCTTTTGTGCTGTTTTTTGCGCTGCCCTGCATGTTGTACCGGTTTGGTGCCAGCACGCCGATAACGCAGTTGCTGGATGGCACGCTGGTAGCGGTTTATCTGCTCTGCGCTCTGGTGATGGTGGCGCTGACTGTCTGGCTGACACGGCGTGGTTCTGTGGGCTGGAATGATGCGGCTTTTGGCGCGCTGGTGGCGGCTTTTCCGAATACCGGTTTTATGGGCGTGCCGCTGCTGGTGGCCTTGCTTGGTGCGGCTGCGGCTGGGCCGGCGATTGTGACGATCACGATTGACATGCTGGTCACCTCGTCGCTGTGCATCGCCCTTTCACGGCTTGACGGTGCTGACGAACATGGTGCCTCGCGCGCTGCCAGGCTGGCCCTCAAGGGCGTGGTCCTCAACCCGCTGCCCTGGGCGATTGTGCTGGGCGGCTTGTCGTCAGCCACCGGTTTTGTCCTGCCCAAACCGATTCTGGCCACGCTGGCCCTGCTGGCCGATGCAGCCTCGCCAGTGGCCCTGTTCACGATTGGTGCAGTGCTGGCACGTTCACAAATGAACAACAAAGAGGTGCCACGCCTGGGACGTTACCTGCCCATTGTGCTTGTAAAACTGCTGATTCACCCGATTCTGGTCGGTTTGACTGGCCTTGCAGCCATTGCAGCTGGCTTGTCGCTGGACCGTTTCGCCCTGACTGTGCTGGTACTGGTAGCTGCCCTGCCCAGCGCCAGCAATGTGGCGATTCTGGCCGAGCGTTTTGGGGCCGACAACGGACGCATTGCGCGGATTATTCTGCTTTCAACCGTGCTGGCGTTTTTCAGCTTTTCGGCGGCGGTGAGTTTGTTGCGCTAGCCTGAACACCCTCCATTCAACCCGTCATAAAGAAAGCCATGAACCCACCATTGTTTGCCGCCTTGCTCGCACTCTGCGCCAGCTGTGCTGTGGCCGCACAGGACAAGCCGTACAACTGCCCGCAACAAATCACCACCAGGCAATCACTGCACGAAGCCGTGACCGGCTGGAGTGCATCCACAGAAAAGCCGTTTTCAGCCAGCCGCCAGAAAGACTCAGGCTACAGCGAACACAATCTCGACTCAGTTGGTTTCTCTGATGGCCCGCCTGAGGAGCAGGTGTCGCTTGCGCCTGAGCGCGAATCACCCTCCGTCAAAGGGCAATGGACTTCGACCTGGACATTCCAGAAATCAGAAAAGGTCTGGTTTTCATGCAACTATCGCAAAACCTCGGTCATTCTTTCCAGGCAGCTTCCCGCAGGGCTGCGCAGTTGCGCTGTGCGTTACAACCAGAATGCGGGTATCGCCGTGGAACTGGTCACTTGCAAGTAATGCGCTGGCCGACACAAGTCCAGCGGCGTTTGAGCTCTCAGGGATGGGCCATGAATGTGCGTGATAATTTTCTCAATCGGATGACTGTCCTTACCCTGATACAAGGCAACTCGACATGCAAAGCTCCTGGCAAAGAATAGAAAGCTGGCTGAAAACCCGCGCACCTGAGGTTCTGGCTGGACTCAACCCGCCAGCGAGCGAGCAGGACATTGCCGCTGCCGAGGCCGTGCTTGGTGTGCGGTTTCCGGATGACTTTCGAGCGCTTTACCTTGTTCACGACGGGCAGTCGCGAGATGCGCCCTGGATGATGCTGGGGTGGGAGTGGCTATCGCTCGAATCCATTTGTGGCGAATCCAAAATCTGGAATGAGCTGCTGGCGGGCAACAGTTTTGGCGGCGCTGAAAATGACTCCGACGGCACCATTGTTCGCAAGGACTGGTGGCATCCACACTGGATTCCGTTCACCTATTCCGGTAGTGGTGACCATCATTGTCTTGATTTGGCACCTGGCCCCGAGGGCTCGCTGGGGCAGGTGATTGTGATGTGGCATGACGATGGTCAGCGGCCGGTGCTGGCCAGCAGTTTTAACGAGTTCCTGACCAGTTATGCCGGGCAGCTGGAAGCGGGTGAATATGTGTATTCGTCCGAAGACAATGTGCTTCTGCGCAAGGACGAGATTTAGCCGCTTGCACCAGACCATGACCCAGAATAAAAAAGCCGCCAGGCTTTGAAGCTGGCGGTTTTTTTAATGGAGGGGCCGGAAATCAGGGAAACAGCGAGCCACCCGTCAGCGGGAAAGCCGCGTTGTCATCACGTGACCAGTTGGCCGTGTTGGCGATTCTGGCACGCAGGGCTGCAATGTCGCTGATGTCCAGCGAGGCGTTGTAACGCACATTGTCTTCAGGCGTGAAGGTGATAAAGGCCGTACCCACGGCTGTCTGGATCACGCTGTCCAGCCCACCTGCGGTGCCCAGATTGATCGCGGCGATATAACGATCCACAACCAGCGTGGGTGCGCCCGCAGCCACCGGCAGGGCCGGAATCGAACCCTGGAAGGCGAAATAGGTTTCACCGCCCGTGCTGATGCCGCCGCCCGAACCCACAATGCTGCCCTTGTCGGCAATCGGTGTGGCGTTGTCGGTCTGTACAGTGACGACGGTACCTGCTGCATAGTCCTTGTCAGCCGTCCACATGAAGGCTGCTTCATTGGTAGCCGTCAGCGCGTCGCGGTCACTGAAAGCAATCTGGGTGCCGCCCGTGATGTTGCGCATCAGTACAAAGGCAATGGCATCGGGTGAATCACCGTTGGCGGCGACAAACAGCAGGTCACCAGCCACCAGCGTGGTCGGCAGTGCGGCTGCGATGGTGCTGAAGTTCAACCGCGCCGCGTCACTGATGCCGGCAAAACGGTTGCCCGAGCTGTCGGCCAGTGCATTGTTTGACACCAGCACCCGGTAAGCCGTGCCAAGCTTCAGGTCGGACATCGGGTTGATGGTGACACTGCTGCCCGATACCATGACCTGGCTGGTGTCGCCAGCATTGATGACGTGGATGTCATCACTGCCATTGCTGATGGTGAAGGTGCCGGTTCCGGCGCGTACGGCTTCATCAAAATTAAGGGTGATGTTGCTGTCCAGCGCCACGCTTGAGGCCTCGTCCAGCGGTGTGCTGGAAAGCAGCGTGGGTTCGGTGATGTCGGCCACCGTGGTAAATGCCAGGGTGCTGGCGCTGCTGATGGCTGGTGCGGTTTCACCGGCTGCACCGCGGATCACGCCGCTGGCATATTGCACGCTGTAGGTCTGGCCGGGCATGAGGTTTGCCGTCGGGTTGATGCGCACGGTGGCACCACTGATGCTGACCTGGGCCGTATCGGTGACCGGAATCGTGCGCATGTCGCCGCCGCTGCCGCTCAGCACCAGATTGCCGTTTCCAGCGGCCACATTGGCGTTGAAGCTCAGGTACAGATTGCTGGCAATGCCCACAGCGCTGGCCGAGCGTGTAGGTGCAAACACCCACAGCTGCGGCAAGGCCTGGCTGCCGCCACCGGCTTCATTGGTGACATACATATTGAGCTGTTTGTCAAAAGTAATGCCTTCATGCTGGGCCGACTGCAGAATGTCGAGCGAGCTGTAGATCTTGCCGGCACGGTCCATTTTCAGAATCCGGCCCGTGTCATTGCTCAGCACCATCAGGTGGCTGTAGTCAGGTGCCGTGGCAGGCAGGGCGTTTGACAGTGCAGCGACATCACCAAAATCAGCCACACCAGCCAGCGCCGGGTCAAACAGATTGGTCGAGTTGACGGTGCTGGCCGAGCCATTGGTCGCCGTGCCAGCCGTAAAGTTGATGCCGGTCTGGAAAATGCCCGATGGATTGAGTTCCTTCACAAAAATGTAGCCGCCGGTCAGCGGGTCAAAAGACACACCTTCCAGGCCAATATTGCCAACCGTCTCGCCGAGCTTGACGGTCTTGACGCTTGCTGCGTCAAGTGTGGTGCCGCCTGCATAAGTCAGCAGATTGGCCGTGCGAACACGCTCGTTGGCCACCACAAACTGGCCATTGCCGATGGCGGTAATGCCTTCCGGGTCGGCAAACAGGCCTGAGGGCAGGTTCATGGTGTCAATCACTTCACCGCGTTTGGAAATCTGCGTGATGTAAGTGCCTTCATCGCCGACGATAAACAGGCTGTCTGTCGCGCTGTTGTAAGTCACAGCCGAAACCTCGGCTGCAATCTGGTTGACACCCGTGCCCGAGGCCACTGGCAGTGTGTATTTACCCACCAGTGTGTAGTTGTTGAGGTCCAGGCTTTCCTGCGGCGCAACAAATGTCAGCGTCGGGGTTGACAGCGCGACGGTCGGCGTGGGGCTGCTTGGCACCGGTGTGGTGGGCACCATCAGCGGAGCCGCCGTGTCACCCCCACCACAGGCAGTCAGCGCCAGCGCTCCTGCAAGAGCCAGAGCCCACGGGGCCAATTTATGTAAACCAGATGTCATCTTGTTGCCTTCTGTTGAAAAGCGCAACGGTAGTGGCCGGGTGTTAAAGCTTGGTGACAGTTTTGCGTCAGCAGGGGTAATCGGGTTGGGGTCAGGTATTTTGAACCTGGAAACCGCAGCTGGATGCTTTCCAAGTTGCCGGGCGGCAAACGCAATCGCTTGCGACCGCTGCATGAGGTGTGTCACGCGATGCAGGGCAACTGGAGCTTGTCTTACAGTGTTGGAGTCACTTGAACCACAAGAATGGCGTGGTGTGGGGTTTAAAACGGGATGCAGCGAGCATCCCGCTCGGCCACGCTTGACTTTGCCAAGGAGCGAACATGAACTCATCTCCCACTTTGTTGCCGGAAAACGTAAAACCTGCTGACCCGGATCTTGCCGAGCAAGCGGTTCCTGGGCATGGCGTTCCGTCGCAGGACCCAAGCTCTGCGGCCCAGGTTGGACTCAGTCCCCAGGAGGCTGACCGGGAATCAAAATCTGTCCTGATCGGGGGCGGGCTGGTGGCCGGTTCGGCTGCTGGTGCTGCGGTGGGGGCAGTGATTGCAGGGCCTGTTGGTGTATTTGTTGGCGGCACGATTGGCGCTGTTGCTGGCGCAATCGGTGGCAGCGGTGCAGGCAAGTTGATGAATCCAGAAGGGGCGACGGTTGATGCGGGCGATGTCCCGCCAGCCCTCAAATCACCATCGGATCAACATCCACAGCCCAGCGGATCAGGCTTTTGAATTCTGCCTGCCTACGCGTTTCAAACAATACTGGCTGCCAGGCTGACAAAAAGCGCTGCAGGGCGGTGCGCGAGCTGCTTTCCACCAGCATCTGGGCGCGTTCCACGTTGGCTACGCGCTGTATCGTCATGGGTACTGCGGGGTAGGCTGTGACCTGATCGTGGGCGGTGATGTTGTCTGTGGTGGCTGTGCTGGCTGCGGTGTTTAAAAAGTTCTGGGCGGTTTCCTGGGTTTTGGCTTCGGCGCGAACCAGGGCTGAAAAACCGAAGGGTGACATGCCTGCTGCGCGCCTTTCTTCAAGCTGTTGTTCGGCAAATTTTGGATAGTCGTGGTGTTTGAGGGCGGCAAACAGGGGGTGGCCGGGGTGAAAGGTTTGTACCCACATCTCGCTGGCGGCGCTGTGCCTGGCGTCGCGTCCGGCCCGGCCCGCAGCTTGCATCAACAGGCTGAACAAGCGTTCAGGCGCGCGGAAGTCGCTTGAAAACAGGGCACCGTCGGGGTTGATGGCGGCGACCAGGGTGATGTGCCTGAAGTCGTGGCCCTTGGCAATCATCTGGGTGCCGACCAGCACGTCCACATCGCCGGCATGGACACTTGCCAGCTGGGATTCAAGCGAGCCCTTGAGTTTTGTGCTGTCGGCGTCTATGCGGATGATGTTGACCGGTTTGCCATCCGGGCGTTTGCTGTTGGCCAGCAGTTCGGCCAGGTGTTCTTCAAGCCGTTCAGTGCCGCGCCCGACCGGGGCGATGTCGATATTGCCGCAGCTGGGGCAGGCACGCGGCACCCGTTCGGTGAAACCGCAGTGGTGGCAGCGCAAGGTGCGGTCGATTTTATGGAACACCCGGTAGGCGCTGCAGTGCGGACCTTCACTTTTCCAGCCGCAGTCATGGCAGGCCAGTACCGGGGCGTAACCGCGCCGGTTCAAAAAAATCATGGACTGCTCACCGGATGCGATGCGCTGGGTGATCGCGGCTAGCAGTGGCGGGGCAATCACGCAATTTTTGGGCTGGTGGCTCATGTCTATGCCCCTTACGAGGGGGAGGCCGCTGGATTCAGACTCAGCTCCAATCCGCTCACTCATGGTTAGCCGCTGATATTTTCCGCTGATGGTGGCCTGCCAGCTTTCCAGCGATGGAGTGGCTGAACCGAGCAGTACGCGGCAGGGTAAGCCGGGCTGGCTTTCAAGCCTGCCGCGGTACACGGCCAGGTCGCGGGCTGAATAACGGGCACCTTCCT
>JAZKIK010000233.1:0-3431 GCA_040384925.1 Pseudomonadota bacterium
CAGATTGCCTTTCTGTTCACCGGTCAGGGCGCGCAATATGCCGGCATGGCGCATGGTCTGTACCTGAGCCAGCCGGTGTTTCGCGCAGCGATTGATCGCTGCGAGCAGGCCATGCGTGGCCGTCTGCCCATGAGCCTGACGGCCCTGCTTTTTGAACAGACCACCCCGCTGGTGGCGACCGAGCTGGTTCAGCCTGCACTGTTTGCTGTCGCTTATGGCCTGGCACAACTGTGGCTGGCCTGGGGTGTGCAGCCAGTGGCCATGCTGGGCCATAGCGTGGGTGAAATCACTGCGGCCTGTATTGCAGGCGTGCTGGATCTGGAGGCTGCTGCGTCTCTGGTCATCGAACGTGGCCGCCTGATGGGTGCATTGCCCACAGGTGGGGCCATGGCTGCCGTGATGGCGCCTGTTGCCTCGGTGACCAGGGCGCTCGAATCTGGTGGCGGTGCAGTGGTTGTGGCTGCACGCAATGGCCCGGCCAACACCGTGTTGTCGGGTGAATCAGCTGCGCTTGATCGTGTGCTGGCAGAACTTGCAAATGAAGGCATCCGCACCCACAGGCTGGCCGTCAGCCACGCCTTTCACTCTCCGCTGCTGGAGCCCATGTTAAGCGGGTTTGAGCAATTCACTGCAAAGTTGCCCATGGGGCAGGCCAGCATTGCCTTGGTGTCCAATCGTGACGGTGCGCTTCGCAGCCAGTTTGATGCCGCCTACTGGCGCGCCCAGGCACGGGAACCGGTTGCTTTTGCCGATGGCATGGCGACCCTGCAAACACTTGGCTGCGATACTTTTATTGAAATCGGGCCACAGCCGGTACTCTGCGGCATGGGGCGTGACTGTATTGAAGGAGGCAACTGGATTGCCAGCCTGCGGCAAGGCGCTGACGACGCGCGCAGCATGCTTGATGCCGCAGCCAGCCTGTGGCAGGCAGGCGCAGCAATTTCGTGGAAGGCCGTATTGCCGCCGTCCTCTGGCTCGTCCCTTGCGCTGCCACCCTATCCATTTCGCCGCACCCGCCACTGGCTGGAGGCCAAAAAGGCCAGGCCCGCAACTGTGGGCAAGCTGTTTTCCAGCTGGGCTGAATCTCCCGCCTTTGACGGGCGCATGCACAACCAGACCCTGGAGCGCTCCAGCATCGCTGGCCTGGATGACAGCGCCGGGCTGGTACACGTTGGCTTGCACCTTGCATTTTTGTCGTCGGCATGCGAGGCCGATCCGGCTGGCCCGGCCCATGCGGGCATCGCCCTGACAGGCATGCAGTTTGTCAAACCGCTGGTATTGGCCCAGCCGCAGCAACTTCAAATGCTGATGAATACCGACGGCAGCGCCAGCCTGCATGCGCGGCAAGCTGACCGCAGCTGGTTTTGCCATATGCAGGCAAAAATCGAAGCGCCTTTTGTCGCAGAAGTTGCCCGCCTTGATGTTGGCCTGGTGCGCAGCGCCTGCACAGAAGAGGTCGAGGCATCGGTGTTTTATGCAGGTCTGCAGCAAAAGGGTTTCCACCTCGGACCAGGCTTGCGCCGCATCACCCATCTCTGGCGGCGGGGCGGCGAGGTGCTTGCCCAGGCCTCGGGTGCGGTCAAACATGGCGATGAAGATGCGCTAGCCTTTGGCCTGCCTGCCGCCCTGTTTGAAAACTGCGCCCAACTGCCCGCTGCAGCTTTCCCCGACCAGCCCCATGCCTATATGCTGCTGGGCTGGGACCGCATGCTGCGCACTGCAGCCCTGGCGACTGATGAGACATGGATACATGCCCGCGCCACGCTGGCCGATGACGGTTTGACGCTGCATGCAGAAATTGGCCTTTACACAGCAGGCGGCGACTTGCTGGCTGCTATGGAGGGAGCCGTATTCCGCCGCACACAAGCTGCACATTTGCCAAACAGCAAAGCTCTTTCAGCCTGGGCCGGGCAACTGGCCTGGGTGGAAAGCCAGCCATTGCAGCCAGCCAGGCCTTTGCCCGTGGGCAGCCCACGCTGGGCCCTGCTGCCGACTGATGAAAAAACGGCAGTTGTGGCCCATGCCTTGCTGGCTGCGCATCCGGGCATATTTGATGTTGCCGGCACGTCCCTGTTGGTGCTGGTGAGTGGCGAGGCCGAAACTGAAACCGCTGTTCTTGCCCAGGTGGTGACTGCCTTGCGCAGCATGGCCGGCCCTGCCGTGCTTTTGCTGGTGACACAAGGCAACTGGCAGCCGGGTGAAGCTGCTGGTGATGCCAATGCGGCTGGTGCCGGTGTATGGGGTCTTGCACAGGTGATACGCGCCGAGCGGCCCGATCTGGTTTGCCGCTGTATTGATGTGTCTGAAGGCACAAATCTGGACGAAACCCTGCTGGTTGAAATGGCCGATGACGGCCTTGAAAACACGGTGGCCTGGTCAGGTGGACGGCGTTTTGTGGCGCGTCTTGCCACCTTGCCGGATGTGCCGGCTCCGGATATCAAAGCCCCTGAGGCCAGGTGCCTGGTGGTCGAACAGGCCGGTTCGCTGGACGGATTGTCATGGCAGGGCATCCATATTCCACGCGCTGAAGACCTCAAAGCCGATGAAGTACTGCTGCAGGTAGCCGCTGCAGCACCCGGCATGCGCGATACGCTTCTGGTTTATGGCGCTTTGCCCGACGGTGCGCTGGGCTCTGACTGTTCTGGCACTGTACTGGCAACTGGCCCTGGCGTTTCTGCATGGAGGCCAGGTGATGCAGTCATCGCCTATGTACCTCACGGCATATGCGCCCTCGGCACCCATGTTGTTCTTGCAGCCGGCCTGCTGCGCCGCAAACCCGCCAGCCTGGGTTTTGCTGCTGCGGCGACCCTGCCTGTTCCTTACCTGAGCGCATGGCATGGGCTGGTGCAAGTCGGCGGCATCAAGGCGGGCGAAACCGTGCTGGTGCATAGCGCAGGCAGCGCCGTGGGCTTGGCCGCCGTAGCCATTGCCCGCTCTGTGGGTGCCCAAGTCGTTACAAGCGCCAGTCTGCCCAAACATGCTGCACTGCGCAGCATGGGGCTGGAAGTGATTGGCGACTCGCGCAGCACCGGATTTGCCCGGAACATTGCGGGGCGGCTTGATCTGGCCTTTGGTGCCTTTGATGCAGCTTCGAAATTGGCGCTCAGCGGGCAAATGGCCGCAGGCGGGCGAGTGATTGATCTCACCAGGCTGGGGCATGATGGCGGCATTGACCTGAACCGTTTGCTGGCCGAGCAGCCAGAGCAATTCAGCGCCCTGTTCGACACCGTCTGCGCCGAAATCGAAAGTGGGCGACTGCCGCCTCTGCCGCATGAAATTGTGCCGCCAGATGGAGCTGTGGATGCGCTGCGGCGTCTGTCGCTGGGCACAGTCATTGGCCGTTTGTGCCTTTCATTCGAGCATTCGCCAGATATGCGCGGCACCTGGCTGCTGACAGGCGCCAACGGCGGCATTGGCCGCATGCTCGCACC
>JAZKIK010000234.1:0-3059 GCA_040384925.1 Pseudomonadota bacterium
CGTGACATGCTGGCCATGCGTCTGAAAGACGATGACTGGGATGCCGTGCTCGATACCAATTTAAAGGCCGTGTTCCGCATGAGCCGCGCTGTCATGCGGACCATGATGAAGCAGCGTTATGGCCGCATCATCAGCATCACGTCTGTCGTGGGTGCTTCCGGCAACCCCGGGCAGTCCAATTACGCTGCGGCCAAGGCTGGAGTGGCAGGCATGACGCGCGCCCTGGCCCGTGAGCTGGGCTCACGCAACATCACGGTCAACTGTATCGCCCCTGGTTTTATTGAAACCGACATGACAGCCAAATTGCCCGAGGAGCAGCAAAAAGCACTGCTGGGGCAAATTCCGCTGGGTCATCTTGGCAAACCGCAGGACATCGCCCATGCTGTTGCATTTGTCGCCAGTCCGCAGGCGTCTTACATTACCGGGCAGGAAATTCACGTCAACGGCGGCATGTATATGTAGCTGCCAGCGCCCGCTTGCAGTGGCCTGCGCCTGATTGGCGCGAGGTTTCTGTGTTTGCAGGGCTGTCATTTCTCAGTGGTAAAACACAGCAAATCGAAGCCGGTTTTTATCCGTCCGGCCCGGCGCTTAGGGTGGCAACTCTAACGCGGTAAAATTACGGATTAATTCACAACCCTCAGAGGGAAATATGAGCGATATCGAAGCACGCGTTAAGAAAATCATTGCCGAGCAACTTGGTGTGGAAGAAAGTCAGGTCACCAGCGAAAAAGCCTTTGTGGCTGATCTCGGTGCTGATTCTCTGGACACCGTGGAACTGGTCATGGCTCTGGAAGACGAGTTTGGCATTGAAATTCCCGATGAAGATGCCGAAAAGATCACCACGGTGCAGAACGCGATTGATTACGCGAACGCAAATCAGAAGGCCTAAGGCCTAGGGTCGGCGGCTTGCTGCCGCTGACTTTGCTGTCATCAAACCTGAAAAGGGACTCTGTTCAAACGGAGACTTTTCAGGTTTTTTTCAGGATCAACGAATGAGTCGTCGTCGTGTCGTCGTGACAGGTCTCGGTTGCGTCAGCCCCGTGGGTAACAGCGTGGCTGAGTCGTGGAGCAATCTGCTTGCCGGAAACCCCGGTATTGACCTGATCACACAATTTGATGCAGGCAACTTTGCCTGCAAATTCGCTGGTGAGGTCAAGGGCTTCAACATCACGGATTACATCCCCGAAAAAGAAGCGCGACACATGGATCGCTTCATTCATCTGGGCTTGGCTGCGGCATTCCAGGCCGTGGCAGACAGCGGCTTGCCGACGGGTGATGCGCTGGACTACGAATCAGCCACACGGATTGGCTGCAATATCGGTTCAGGCATTGGCGGTTTGCCAATGATAGAGCGCACACATGGCGAGCTGGTCAATCGCGGGCCGCGCCGTATCTCCCCGTTTTTTGTGCCCGCGTCCATCATCAACATGATTTCCGGTCATGTGTCGATCAAGTTTGGCTTCAAGGGGCCCAACGTGGCCGTGGTCACGGCCTGTACAACCGGTCTGCATGCCATAGGCTTGTCGGCACGCATGATTGAGTACGGTGATTGTGATGTGATGGTTGCAGGTGGTGCCGAGGCGACGGTTTCTCCGCTTGGCATGGGTGGTTTTGCTGCGGCCAGGGCCTTGTCCACCCGCAATGAAGACCCCAAAACAGCCTCGCGCCCCTGGGACAAGGACAGGGACGGTTTTGTTCTGGGTGAGGGTGGTGGTGTGCTGGTGCTCGAGGAATACGAACATGCCAAAGCCCGTGGGGCAAAAATTTATGCTGAACTGACAGGTTTTGGCATGAGTGCCGATGCATATCACATGACCGCGCCTGATATTGACGGCCCGCGTCGCTCTATGGTGATGGCGCTGAAAAACGCCGGAATCAATGCTGATGAGGTTCAGTATCTCAATGCCCATGGCACCTCCACCCAACTGGGGGATTTGAATGAAACCAATGCCATCAAGGCAGCATTTGGCGACCATGCCAAATGCATGGTGGTCAGTTCCACCAAGTCCATGACGGGCCATCTGCTCGGTGGCGCGGGTGGCATTGAGTCTGTATTTACGGTGCTGGCCTTGCATCACCAGAAGATTCCGCCAACCATCAATATTTTTAATCAGGATCCGCAATGCGACCTGGACTACTGCGCCAACACGGCGCGTGATGCCCGGATCGACATAGCAGTCAAAAACAATTTTGGATTTGGTGGAACCAACGGCACTCTGGTGTTCAAACGCATCTGACGCCGTTTGCATTCCTTGCCTGTTTCTCCTCCAACCGTTAAACCGTCTTGATCAAACACAAGGCCCCGCCGGTCGTTTATCCGCTGGGGCGGTCCCCGTTGCGAGCCTGGATCTTGGCAGGATTCTGGCTGGCGGGGCTGGTATTGACCCTGCTCTGGCTGGACGTCGTTCGCCTGCTTGACTGGCGTATTTTTCTGGCATTTCTAGCGCTTGTGGCATCTGCTCTGGCGGCTTTTTTTGATTGGAAAAATGCAGCCTCTGGGCAACTGCTATGGGACGGAGAGCTGTGGTTTTGGGAGAGTTCGGCTTACCAGTCAGGACTTGCAGAGCAGGAACTGTCAGTCATTGCTGATTTCCAGCATGTTTTGCTGCTGAGGATTCAAAACCAGGCAAATGCCAGTCTTTGGCTCTTGCTTGAAAGGAAGGCCAGACCTGAACGCTGGCTTGATTTGCGCCGCGCCGTTTATTCAACACACAGGACCTCGGCTGAGCCTGCAAAACAGCACCCAGGGACGCCCGATGTCAAATTGCGTGATCCGGTGCAGGCAGATTTACTGATTTCCTGTTGCCACCCCTGACATTTCATGAATATTTATCCCTCAAAGGTATTAATGACCTGATAAAACATAATGAAATTGACCTACCTTGATGGATGGCTTCTTTTAATTTCTCTTTAGGGACGCCAGCAAGCAGAGATTCTGCGTGGAACCTCCAACTTCCGACAAACCAATCTCCCTTTTGAGCGTCCTTAAAAACTTCAATAATTTGAGGAATATTATTATCTTCTAGGTGAATCGGAGCGCGGATCATTTTATTTTTAAA
>JAZKIK010000234.1:3069-5443 GCA_040384925.1 Pseudomonadota bacterium
AGCCATGCGCAAACCAATGACAGCTCGCCGATAAAACCATGAGCGCCGATCTGACTCCCCCGCCAGGCGACAGGCCTGAGGACAGCGACATCCTGCTGGTCGAAAGAACAGTTGCTGGCGACCAGAAAGCGTTCGAGCTGCTGGTCATCAAATACCAGCGACGTATCCAGCGCCTGATCGGGCGTATGGTGCGTGATGTCGATCTGGTCGAAGATATCGCGCAGGAGACTTTTATCCGAGCTTATCGCGCCCTGGCCCAGTTTCGGGGTGAGGCACAGTTCTACACATGGCTTTACCGGATTGCTGTCAATACGGCCAAAAAAGCGCTGATGGACCTCAAGCGCAACCCGACTATTTCGGAAAATGCTTTTAAATCAGGTCAAAGTGACGAAAGTGATGAAACTTCTCCGCTTGAAAACGAACTAAGCAGTTCAGAGACGCCGGATGCTGTGCTTGCCAGCAAGGAAATAGCGGAAATGGTGAACGCCGCCATGGACGCATTGCCCGAAGAATTGCGTGAAGCCATCACCCTGCGTGAAATTGAAGGCCTGAGTTATGAGGAAATATCTGAAGTCATGAGCTGCCCGATTGGTACGGTGCGGTCCCGCATTTTCAGGGCCAGGGAAGCCATTTCTGCAAAAGTAAAACCGCTGCTTGAAAACCAGTCGGGTAAACGCTGGTAAACAGTTGCCACGCTCCAGAACTAAATCGCAGCCTGCCACTCCAAACAATTCCGACTGCTATCGCCTGAACCCGTTTTTGCCACTCCAACGTCATCATTTCCAAGCCATGAACACCCCGACATCATCCAAACCATCTGGCGAGCTTCTTTCTGCACTGGTTGATGGTGAATTGAGCCCGCAGGAGTTGAGCAGTGCCTTGAGGGAATGTGCCCAGGATGCAGAGGCCCTGGGCAACTGGAACAGCTATCAGCTGATTGGTGAAGTGCTTCGGACACCTGTTGCTGCGGCCAGGTCTGCCAGCCCTGTTTTTGGTGCAGATATCGCCTTCATGGCGCGCCTGAATCTGCGTCTGGCGCAGGAGTCTGCCTTGTACGCCAGCCCGGTGGCGTCAGGCCTGCCTTCCACGCAGCCGCCGGGCCCGACTCCTGTTGTTGAAACGGTAGCGCAAGGTTTGCCATCCATCCATACAGCTGCGGCCAACGACGCAAATTTCCGCTGGAAGCTTGTTGCCGGTCTCGCCTCTCTCGCGGCAGTTTCAGCCATTGCCTGGAACGCCATCGGGGTGCTGGCTCCGGCCACAGCACCACAACTGGCGCAGGGCGATGCCGTGCAGCGTGTGCTGGTTGCATCGCCGCAAGGCACGATGGTGCGGGATGCGCGACTTGAAGAGTTGCTGGCTGCACACAAGCAGATGGGCGGCACTTCAGCTCTGCAGGTGCCTTCGGGCTTTTTGCGAAACGCCACTTTTGAAACGCCTCAGAACGTGGGGCGCTGATAGCGCCCGAACTGGCAAAAGTCGTCCAAAAATCATGAATTTCAAGCCTTTTCGCCTTGTTGCGACCGTTCTGTGGGCGTTGTTGGCTGTTAATGAAATAGCGGCACAGACTCTGACACCACAAGCGCCCAACCCACAGGCAACAAGTGCAGAGTCGAAAAGCATCAATGACTGGCTGATGCGTATGCATGAGGCGTCCAAAAGCCGGGCCTATATCGGCACTTATGTGGTGTCGTCCGGCGGTGCCATGTCCAGCGCCAAGATCTGGCATGTTTGTGAAGGCAACCAGCAAATGGAGCGGGTTGAAACACTCACCGGGGCACCGCGCTCGACATTTCGCCACAACGACCGCGTGGTGACTTTCATGCCTGACCACAAGCTGGTGCGTACCGAAAAACGTGAGTCCCTGGGCTTGTTCCCCGAGTTGCTGCAGTCTACTGACAACCGTATTGCGGATTTTTACAAGGTTCAGCGCGAAGGTGTTGACCGGGTTGCGGGCGTTGAGGCGGATATTGTGCTTTTGTCCCCCAAGGACTCGATGCGATTCGGCTACAGGGTCTGGACAGAACAGAAAAAAGGCCTGGTTGTCAAACTCCAGACCCTGGACCTTGACGGCAAGGTACTGGAGCAGGCTGCTTTTTCTGAGCTCCAGCTTGATGCCCCCGTCAAAATGGACAAATTGCTGCAGATGATGGGCAAGGTCGAGGGATACCGTGTCGAGCAGCCGGTGCTTGTCAAGACCAGTGCGATGGCTGAAGGCTGGGTGTTAAAGACGCCGGTGCCGGGTTTCACGCCCATGAGTTGCTACAAGCGGCCGGCTGTTTCATCGGCTTCAGGCAGCCCGGACGAGCCCCTGCAATGGATTTTTTCCGATGGGCTTGCCTCGGTGTCACTTTTTGTGGAGCCCATGGACCGT
>JAZKIK010000234.1:5453-16207 GCA_040384925.1 Pseudomonadota bacterium
CAGCGGCATGACCGTGAATCCAGCATGTCCATGGGTGCCACCCAGACCCTGACCAGACAACTGGGTGCTTACTGGCTGACCGTGGTGGGTGAGGTTCCCATGTCCACCTTGAAACTTTTTGCGAGCGGGCTGGAACGAAAAAAATAATTGTGGCAGTTGAACTGGTGAAACTAAAACTGCCTCTTCCGGATTGTTTTTTTCTGGCCCGCACCCACCTCAATTTTGACGTTTGCCTGAGTGCCTCCTATTTACAACGAGACTGATGATGTTTGAACTCAATTTAAAACCCTTGCGCTCCTGCATGACCGCCGGTTTTCTGGCGCTGGCTTCAACCGCCGCTTTGTTGCCGGCCCAGCCCGTCTGGGCCCAAAGCCGGACACTTCCGGATTTCACCGATCTGGTCGAGCAGGTCGGTCCTTCGGTTGTCAATATCCGCACCTCCGAGAAAGTCAAGCCGGGCGCTGCGGGCGGTGGTGTTGACGAGCAGATGCTGGAGTTTTTCAAGCGTTTTGGCATCCCTGTGCCGCCGAACATGCCGCGTTCGCCGCGTGCAGATCGCAGCCAGCCCCAGCCTGATGAAGACCAGCCGCGCGGTGTCGGCTCGGGTTTTATCCTGACAACTGACGGTTTTGTGATGACCAATGCGCATGTGGTCGAGGGCGCGGACGAGGTGTTCGTGACCCTGACTGACAAGCGCGAGTTCAAGGCCAAAATCATTGGTGCCGACAAACGAAGTGATGTGGCTGTTGTCAAGATTGAAGCCACCGGCCTGCCTGCGGTGAAGATTGGTGATACCAGCCGCCTCAAGGTGGGTGAATGGGTGATGGCGATTGGCTCACCGTTTGGTCTTGAAAACACCGTCACGGCGGGCATTGTGAGCGCCAAACAGCGTGATACCGGTGACTACCTTCCTTTTATCCAGACCGATGTGGCCATCAACCCAGGCAACTCAGGTGGCCCCCTGCTGAACATGCGCGGGGAGGTGGTGGGTATCAACAGCCAGATTTATTCACGTTCGGGTGGATTTCAGGGTATTTCGTTTGCCATACCGATTGATGAGGCTGCAAGGGTGTCCGATCAGTTGCGCGCAAGTGGCAAGGTGACACGCGGACGTATTGGTGTTCAGATCGAATCGGTCAGCAAGGACGTTGCCGAATCGATTGGTCTGGGCAAAGCGCAAGGCGCATTGGTCAGGGGCGTGGAAACCGGGGCACCGGCTGACAAGGCTGGCATAGAAGCTGGCGACATCATCACAAGATTTGATGGCAAGGCGATTGAAAAGTCCAGTGACCTGCCGCGTATGGTCGGCAACGTCAAACCTGGTACCAAGGCGGTTGTGACGGTGTTCAGGCGTGGCGTGACCAAGGAACTGTCTGTCGTCATTGCAGAGTTGGAGGCCGAAAAACCTGCCCGCAAGGCCTCGGCACCTGAAGCCAAACCGCCAGTCGCCGGCCCGGCGCAGGTGCTTGGCCTGGTGGTGAGCGAGTTGTCAGACGCGCAGAAAAAGGAACTCAAGATCAAGGGTGGCGTCAAGGTTGACTCTGTGGATGGGGCGGCTGCAAAAGCAGGTCTGCGTGAAGGAGATGTGATCGTGTCCGTGGCCAATGCCGAAGTAACGACGGTCAAGGAGTTTGATGCCGCATTCTCCAAGGCTGACAAGACAAAGCCGGTCAACGTGCTTTTCCGGCGTGGTGAATGGGCGCAATACGCACTTATCCGCCCCGCACGGTGACATCATTGATTCAATTGCCTGCTCAAATGCGGGCATTGCAAGCTGACTGAAGTCAGTAAAAACCCCTATAACCCGCTATGGTTTGGGGGTTTTTGCTGTCAAAACGTGGCTTTTTTGCTCTGGTTTGCAGCGTCAAGTCCATTGTTTTGCCCCGTGTTGATCAATGAATTTGTTAGTGCTTACCAACCTTGAATTGAGGTAATGGCAGATTTAGTTAGAATAGATGGAATCTGGTGCAATGTTTGGGTATATGGGATGTGTGCATATTCACCTTTCCCATCTAGGGCACAGGCGATCTGGCCTTGATCCGCTGATCACCCACAAGTTGTCCAGAGTTTGTCGTCGCAAGGTTGTGAATAAGTTGTGCATAAGATTCTTGTTGCTAGCTCGCAACGACAAAAATATGGATATTTTGGGACTGTTGGCTTCCGGCTTTTTGCCTACAATGAAGATCCAACATAGCAGTTGCCATAGATTGTTGGTTCAGGGCGCGTCACTAATCGACGCGCCCTTTTTTATGGTCCACTGCGAATGACGCTTCAGCTCTTCGCAGTATTAACAAGCACTTAGGCGTTCCCGTTGATGAATCACATCAGAAATTTTTCAATCATTGCGCATATCGATCATGGCAAATCCACGCTCGCAGACCGCCTCATACAGCGCTGCGGCGGCTTGCAGGACAGGGAGATGAGTGCGCAGGTTCTTGACTCGATGGACATCGAAAAAGAGCGTGGGATAACCATCAAGGCCCAGACGGCTGCGCTCAAATACAAGGCACTCGACGGCCATGTTTACAACCTCAACCTGATTGATACACCCGGCCATGTGGACTTCTCCTACGAGGTAAGCCGTTCGCTGTCAGCCTGTGAAGGAGCACTGCTGGTCGTTGATGCCAGTCAGGGTGTTGAAGCGCAGACAGTGGCCAACTGCTATACCGCTCTTGAGCTCGGTGTCGAAGTTGTACCCGTGCTCAACAAGATGGACTTGCCTCAGGCAGATCCGGAAAATGCCAAGCAGGAAATCGAGGAAGTGATTGGCATTGATGCCACCGAGGCGATTCCCTGCAGTGCCAAGACCGGCATGGGCATTGATGAAATTCTTGAGGCCGTTGTGGCGCGTATTCCTTCGCCCAAAGGTAATCCTGCGGCTGCCCTGCGCGCCATGATCATTGACAGCTGGTACGACGCTTACGTCGGTGTGGTGATGCTGGTGCGGGTTGTGGATGGCCGGCTTGCCAAAGGCGAACGCATCAAGCTGATGGCCAGCGAAGCGATGTACAACGCCGAGCAACTGGGCGTGTTCACACCGCATACAGAAGCACGTCAGTCTCTGGAGGCTGGTGAAGTCGGTTTTGTGATTGCCGGCATCAAGGAATTGCAGGCTGCGCGTGTGGGTGACACCATCACCCTGATCAAACCCGGTACTGGCGGTGCAGCATTTACAGCCACTGAGGCGCTGCCTGGTTTCAAGGAAATCCAGCCCGCTGTTTTTGCCGGTCTCTATCCTTCCGAGGCGAGTGAATACGAATCCCTGCGTGATGCGCTGGAAAAACTCAAGCTCAATGATGCTTCCCTGCATTACGAGCCAGAGGTCAGCGAAGCACTGGGTTTTGGTTTTCGCTGCGGTTTTCTGGGTTTGCTGCACATGGAAATTGTGCAGGAACGACTGGAGCGGGAGTTTGACCAGGACCTGATCACCACCGCCCCCAGCGTGGTTTACGAAGTGCTGCGCTCGGATGGTGAAGTCATCAAGGTGGAAAACCCGTCGAAGATCCCTGACGGCGGACGCATCAACGAGATACGCGAGCCCATAGTCACCGTGCATCTTTACATGCCGCAGGACTATGTGGGTGCCGTGATGACACTGGCCAACCAGAAACGCGGTGTGCAGCTGAACATGGCCTACCACGGCAAGCAGGTCATGCTGACCTATGAAATGCCCCTGGGCGAAATCGTGCTCGACTTCTTTGACAAGCTCAAATCGGTGTCGCGCGGTTATGCGTCCATGGACTACACCTTCAAGGAATTCCGGGCATCCGACGTCGTGAAGGTTGATATTTTGCTCAATGGCGAGAAAGTTGATGCCTTGTCCATCATTGTTCACCGCAGCCAGTCTGCCTACCGCGGCCGCGCCGTGGTCGCCAAGATGCGTGAAATCATTTCGCGCCAGCAGTTCGACGTTGCCATCCAGGCAGCCATCGGGGCCAACATTATTGCCCGTGAGACAATCAAGGCGCTGCGCAAGAACGTGATCGCCAAGTGCTACGGTGGTGATATCTCGCGCAAGAAGAAGCTCCTTGAAAAACAAAAAGCGGGTAAAAAACGCATGAAACAGATCGGTTCGGTTGAAGTGCCACAAGAGGCCTTCCTCGCCATTTTGCAGGTAGAAGATTGATGAGCAACTTGATGAGTTCTATCACGGCTTGTGTACTGGCCGCATTTGTTGGTTACGGCGCAGCCTGGTATTTTGGTTTGGTCGAGGGCAATTTTGCCCTGCTGCTTTTTCTTGCCACGGTTGTAACGGGCATTTACTGGCTGGCAGAACGGCTTTACTTTTTGCCGCAACGCCTGAAGGCAGTAGCCGAGCTTGAAGCCAATACCATCAAACGTCGTGCCGAACTGGCCCAGATGGGCATCACGCAGGTGGACAACGATAGCGATGAAGCCAAAATGCGGCTTTTCATGCAGCCCTGGTGGCTGGACTGGACTGCAGGTCTGTTTCCGGTGATTGTTGTTGTTTTTTTGCTGCGCTCATTTCTGTTCGAACCCTTCAAGATTCCGTCGGGTTCCATGATCCCGACACTTCTGATCAATGACCTGATTCTGGTCAATAAATTTCACTATGGTGTGCGTCTGCCAGTCATCAATACCAAGATTTTTGACCTCAACAGTCCGCAGCGTGGGGATGTCATGGTGTTTCGTTACCCGCCCAAACCAAGTCTTGACTACATCAAGCGGGTGGTGGGAGTGCCTGGCGATGAAGTCGCCTACCTGAACAAAAAGCTGACCATCAATGGCAAGCCCTTGAGCAAAACCGCTTTGCCTGACTTTTTTGATGAAGACTCCATGCGTTATGCAAAGCAGTTTGAAGAAGTCACGGGAACCAAACACTACCGTCTGCTCAATGATGAAGACCGCCCGGCTTTTATTCCCGGAACCGATGATTTCCCTTTCAAGCAGAATTGCAACTACAGCAGTGAAGGTGTGGTCTGCAAGGTTCCTGAAGGTCACTACTTCATGATGGGCGACAATCGTGACAACTCGTTGGATTCACGCTACTGGGGCTTTGTGCCAGAGAAAAACATTGTGGGCAAAGCCTTTTTTGTCTGGATGAATTTCGGTAACCTCAAACGTATCGGTTCTTTCGATTAAATCCCCGCCGGACAAACCCTTTTGGGGTGTCTGGTTCTTATTTCAGCGAGCTAAACGCTTCAGCAGGAGAAACTCATGAGAAACAAGCAGCGCGGCATTTCATTTATTGGTATTTTGTTTGTGGGCGGTGTTCTGGCTTTTGCTGGCGTGATTGCTGCGCAGGTTTTCCCGACGCTGCTTGAGTTTCAGTCCATCACCAAAGCTGTCACAAAAGCCAAGGATGGCAGCACAGTTGCAGAAGTACGCAGCACTTTTGACAAGGCCGCGCAGGTTGACGACATCAAGTCAATCACCGGAAAAGACCTTGAAGTGACCAAAGAGGGCGACAAGACGGTCGTCAAGTTCGCCTACAACAAGGAAATTCATATTGGTGGGCCAGCTTATCTGCTGCTCAAGTACGCAGGTCAATCCAAATAAGTGCGAGCCAGCAACGTTTTAAACCCCAGGCTGCAGGCCTTGCAAAAACGCCTGCAGCATGATTTTTCAAGTCCCGGGCTGTTGGTGCAGGCGCTGACGCACCGCAGCTTTTCGGCTGATCACAACGAACGTATCGAGTTTTTGGGTGACTCCGTGCTCAATCTGGCGGTTGCAGGTCTGCTTTACGAGCAGCTGAGTCAGCTGCCTGAAGGGGATTTGTCTCGCGCGCGCGCCAATCTTGTCAAACAGGACACGCTGCATCAGATCGCAGTTTCACTTGGTTTGCCGGATTTGTTGCGGCTTGGAGAGGGTGAGGCCAAATCCGGCGGTCAGAAACGCCCGTCCATCCTGGCTGATGCGCTTGAGGCAGTGATTGGTGCGGTTTATCTGGATGCCGGGTTTGACACCGCTTCATCCCTGGTGCGTCGACTTTTCAGGGATGTTGCCATCAATCCGCAGATGCCCGCCATCGACAAGGATGCAAAAACCGAGTTGCAGGAATGGCTGCAAGGTAGAAAAATGAATCTGCCCATTTACCGCGTGGTCGGCACGCAGGGCGCCGCGCACAAACAGACCTTTGATGTGGAGTGTGAAATCACGGAATACCGGCGTGCCGAGCGCGGTATGGGCGGCTCGCGCCGTGCTGGTGAGCAGGCTGCTGCGGCTGCCATGCTGGCTTTTATAAAGACACTTTGAGTCCGGTTTGATGCAGCCCGATGCGACGCCACCCAGGTCGCATGGCCCAGCAAGCCGGATGTTCACGATTTTTCAATCTGCTGACAGCAGATTTCTCCAGAATGGCAGACCATGACCACCACTAACAACAAGCCCACCCCAACATCTCCGTCCGAGCCTGCTCAGAGTGGCGACACCAGTCCTGACATGACCCAGATGCCTGAGGCCACCAGCCAGCAGTCACTTGACGCGATGCTTGCCAAGGCCTTTTCAGTCCGCACCAGCACCGAACCGGCGGCTGGTTCTGCTGCTGCAGCAGCACTGCCGCCACTTGAAAAACAGCGTTGCGGCCTGATTGCGATTGTCGGCAAACCCAACGTCGGCAAATCCACCCTGCTCAATGCCCTGGTGGGGCAAAAAATCAGCATCACCTCACGCAAGGCGCAGACTACACGCCACCGCATCACCGGCATGCGCACGCTGGACACCACCCAGTTTGTGTTTGTGGATACACCTGGTTTTCAGACCCGGCATGGCAATGCGTTAAACCGCTCGCTGAATAAAACAGTGGTTGGCACCGTCAACGATGTGGATCTGATTGTTTTTGTGGTTGAAGCTGGCCAGTTCAATCTGGCCGACGCCAAGGTATTGAGCCTGCTGCCTGAAAAAACACCCGCCATCTTGCTGGCCAACAAGTTTGACCTGATCCACCGCCGCGCCGACATCGCGCCCTGGCTCAAGTCCATGCAGGAGCGTCACAATTTTTCCGAATTTGTGCCAATGTCTGCCAACAATGCCAAAGACATCGAGCGCCTGTTCGGCATTGTTGAAAAATACCTGCCCATGCAGCCATGGATGTACGGTGCTGACGAATTGACCGACCGTAGCGACCGCTTTATGGCTGCCGAGATCATCCGTGAAAAGCTGTTCCGGCTGACCGGTGATGAACTGCCTTACACCTCTACCGTCATCATTGACAAGTACGAAGAAGAAGGCAATCTGCGCAAGGTGGCCGCCACCATCGTGGTCGAGCGTGACGGCCACAAGGGCATGATCATTGGCGAGAAAGGCGAAAAACTCAAACGTATAGGCACAGAAGCCCGACATGAGCTTGAAACCCTGACCGGTGCCAAGGTATTTCTTGAAATCTGGGTCAAGGTTCGTTCTGGCTGGGCCGACGATGAAGCGAGGGTGAAGACTTTTGGATATGAATAGAGGAGCCCCCACGCTTTTCACTTCGTGTAATGCGCTGTCTTTGCTTGCATCCTGACTGCTGGTTGTAGTCTGCCCTTGCTGTGCTTACCAAACGCATTACTGACGAGCCTGCTTATGTTTTGCACCGCTATGACTGGAGCGAGTCCAGTCTGATTCTTGAAGTGTTTACCCGCACTTATGGCCGGGTTGCGTTGATTGCGCGGGGTGCAAAAAAGCCTAGTTCGAGTTTTCGGCCGATTCTGCTGCCGCTGCAGCCCCTGCATGTGGCTTTTGGCGGGGACGCCGAAGTCCGCAGCCTGAAAAGTGCCGAATGGCAAGGTGGCCATGTCATGCCGACGGGTGATGCCTTGTTGTCGGGTTATTACCTCAACGAGTTGCTGATGCGGCTTCTGGCGCGTGACGACCCGCACCCGGTGCTGTTTGACGCCTACGCCGCCACCGTGCAACTGCTGGCCAACCAGAGCATAGATACACTGCAGGTTGCCTTGCGCGCTTTTGAACTGCGGCTGTTGCGTGATATTGGCCTGCTGCCGGGACTTGATGCGCAAACCGCCACCTTGTCAGAGCTTGAAGCCGATACACCCTATGTTCTGCTGGCCGAAGCTGGTTTGCGTGAAGCACATGATGATGATCGCTTCAGTCTCAAGGGTGCACAATGGCTGGCCTTGCAGCAGGCGCTTGACGGTGACTCGCCCTTTACAGACACAATGCATGCCTGCATCCACAGCCTTCCGGCACTGAAAGCCCAACTGCGCGCCCTGCTGCACTACCATTGCGACGTCAAAGTGCTAAAAACCCGGCAAATGATGATTGACCTGCAAGGCCTGTAACTCCATGTCCACCTCACTTCCCCATTCACTCCCCCACAAAACAGCCCTGTCTGTGAATGTCAACAAGGTTGCCTTGCTGCGCAATACCCGGCATCTGGGCATTCCGGACGTGGTGCGCGCGGCCCGCATTTGCCTGGAGGCTGGTGCCAGCGGCATCACCGTGCATCCCCGGCCCGACGAGCGGCATATTCGGCACGACGATGTGTACGAAATTGCCGCCATGATGAAACACTGGCCAGGCCGTGAGTTCAATGTCGAAGGCAACCCGACGCAGAACCTGATGGATTTTGTGCACGACCTGTCAGCCCGTGGACTGCCGCTGCATCAATGCACTTTTGTGCCCGACAGCGAAGACCAGTTCACCAGCGACCACGGCTGGAGTTTTCCGGAAGATGCCGAACGTCTGAAACCGCTGATTGCACAGGTTCACGCAAGAGGCGTGCGTGTCAGCCTGTTCATGGACCCGATTCCCGAAGCCATGGCAGCCGCCAAAGCCGTGGGTGCCGACCGTGTCGAGTTCTACACCGAGACTTATGCCCGCGCCTGGTCCGGAAAGGATAAAAACAAGTCATTAATACCGTTTGCGCAGGCAGCATGGGCAGCATTAGCTGTTGATTTAGGAGTGAATGCCGGCCATGACCTGAACCGCGACAACCTCACGGAATTCCTGCAGGCCGTGCCCGGCGTGCTGGAAGTCTCGATTGGCCACGCGTTGATTGCCGATGCGCTGGAGTTGGGTTACACCGCCACGGTCAAGGATTACTTGCGTTGCATAGACTCCGCATTCATTTCGGTAACTGAATGATTTACGGTATCGGCACGGACATTTGTGATATCAGGCGCATCCGCGCCAGCCTGGCCCGCCACGGTGAGCGTTTTGCCCAAAAAATCCTCAGTGAAGCTGAACTGAAGACCTGGAAAGAACGCAGCGTCCGCTGGCCAGACCGTGGTGTCAGTTATCTCGCCACCCGTTTTTCTGCCAAGGAAGCCTTCAGCAAGGCCATAGGCTTGGGCATGCGCATGCCCATGACCTGGCGCAACTGCGAAATCGCCAAAACCGCCAGTGGCAAACCCGAAATCGTGCTGCATGGCGCGCTGAAAGACTGGTTTGAATCACGCCAGCTCAGCGCCCATGTCACGGTGACAGACGAGACAGATTACGCGGCCAGCTTCGTAGTAGTCGAAAAAATAAGTTAAATATAGCTGCTGCGCAGGTGCATTGGGCACAGGCAGCTATCAATTCCGCAGTAAAAATACATTTCATGACCCAACACGCCCCCCTCATCATTGACATCGCCGGAACCAGTCTTGGCAAGGACGACCGGCGCCGCCTTAAAAATCCTTTGGTCGGTGGCCTTGTCCTGTTCACGCGCAACTGGCAAAACCGTCAGCAACTGCTCAGCCTGTGCAAAAGCATCAAGTCTGTGCGCAAGGATTTGTTGATCTGTGTTGACCATGAAGGCGGGCGTGTTCAGCGTTTCAGGACCGACGGTTTTACCCATTTGCCGCCCATGCAGGGGTTGGGTGACTTGTGGATCAAGGACCAGTTGGGCGCTACCAACGCAGCCACGGCTTGTGGCTATGTGCTGGCAGCCGAACTGCGCAGCTGTGGTGTGGACTTCAGTTTTGCGCCCGTGCTTGACCTGAATTATGGTGAAAGCAGCGTCATTGGCGACCGCGCTCTGGGTCGTGACCCGCGTGTGGTGACCCTGCTGGCCAAAAGTGTGATGCACGGCCTGCTGCAGGCCGGCATGATGAATTGCGGCAAACATTTTCCGGGCCATGGTTTTGTCAAGGCCGATTCACATACCGATGTTCCGGTTGACAAACGCAGCCTCAAGGCCATTCTGGCTGACGATGCCGCGCCTTATGAATGGCTCAACACCACCTTGACCAGCGTGATGCCTGCACATGTGATTTACCCGAAAGTCGATGCGCGGCCCGCTGGGTTTTCAGAAAAATGGCTGACTTTTATATTGCGCGGCCAGCTTGGTTTTGGCGGCGCGATTTTCAGCGATGACCTGAGCATGGCTGCAGCCCGCATCATTGACGGCAAGCCTGTCAGTCATACCCAGGCCGCAGTGGCGGCCCTGAATGCCGGTTGCGACATGGTGTTGCTCTGCAACCAGTCCATCGGTGACGGCAAGCTGCTCGACGACTTGCTTGACGGCATGGCCGAAGCGCTTCTCAAAGGCCAGTGGGAGGCGCTGGAGTCGAGCGAGATGCGCCGCCTGGACTTGCTGCCGACCACCCCCGCGCATGAGTGGGACGAACTGATGCTGCACCCGGCTTATATGCATGCGATGGGTTTGATTCCCTGAGGCGGTACTTGTTGATGGGCGAAGCGTCATGTTCAGGAGGGCTTCTTGAGCTCCCAAAATAAGTGCTCCGTCCCGGCTTGACAAAAAATTGTTCAAATATCCAGACTCAGGTGCCACTTGGCCCCGATACGTTTGGCCTGCGCAAAAACCTCGGCATATTCCGCCAGGTCTTCCAGCACGTTTTCAGCGTTTT
>JAZKIK010000235.1:0-3575 GCA_040384925.1 Pseudomonadota bacterium
ACCGCCCGAGCCCGGCTGATCACAGGCCGCAGGGAGTTATGCAGAGCATCCTTACAGACTTTCCACACTCTTATTTCTGATGGCCAGCAGCCTCTTCAGCCAGCAGTTTGCGGATCGGAGCAGGCAAACCCAGGGCAGGCCAGGCATCAGGCAAAAACCAGGTGCCAAAAACCTCAGGCTCGGCCACACCAGCGATTTTTGAGCTGCTGGAGGGCAAATTTTGATCAGTTGCAAAACCGACCAGCACCGGGCCGAGGTGCAGATCCTTGTGCGTCAGCACATGAACAAATGGCGGCAAGGGCTCCATTCTCTGGTGCAGGGATGCTGGCAAAAAGGCTTTCAGCGCCTCTTCACTGTCAAAAACAGGCAGGCAATACAGGCCGCCCCAGATGCCGGTGACAGGTCTTCTTTCAAGCCATACCGAGCCATCAGGCCTTTGGGCCCACAACAGGCTGAGTTTTTGTGAGCTGCGCTTGAGTTTTCTGGTCTTGACCGGAAATTTTTCAGGCTCGCCTGTGGCAAAACCCTTGCAGATGCGCTGAACCGGGCAAAAGATGCACAGCGGTTTTCTGGGCGTACAGACTGTCGCACCCAGATCCATCAAGCCCTGCGTGTAACGCGGCATCGCCTGCTTCAAATCCTTTTCAGGCAGCAAGGTCTGGGCAATTGCCCACAGCTGGCGCTCTTGCGCACCCAGGGCCAGGTCGCCTGAAAAGGCCAGAACACGTGTCAGCACCCGTTTGACATTGCCGTCCAGAATCGCTACCCGCTCGGCAAAACAGAAGGAAGCAATTGCAGCGGCAGTAGAAGGCCCGATGCCGGACAGGGTCTGCAGCTCTTGCGCCGTCTGAGGAAAGCGCCCGCCATGCAGCGCTACCACCTGCTGGGCACAACGGTGAAGGTTGCGCGCCCGGCTGTAATAACCAAGGCCACTCCACAAGGCCAGCACATCATCAGGCTGGGCCGCCGCCAGATCGGCAACCGTCGGGAAACGCTGCAAAAACCGGGCGTAATACTCAAGCACCGTTGTAACCTGGGTCTGCTGCAGCATGATTTCAGACAGCCAGACCCGGTAGGGGTCTTGTGTGTTTTGCCAGGGCAGGGTGTTGCGGCCGTGAGTTTGCTGCCACGCAATCAGGTCTCTGGGAAATTGTGTGGAAATGGTCAGCGCCAAAGCGCCTGAATCATGAAGCATCTGGGGGATGTGGAAAGTTCCGGGAAACGTGGGTTGGTATAAGTACCATCAAGCCGCAAGCGCTGGGCAAGGGCTGTTTGCCAGCCAGCAGCAGGCTTGTGAAGCTGCAAATGGCCGGATTGGCAAAAACCATTGGCCCGGTTTGAGACAAACAGGCCTCAAGGCCCGGATTTTTGGGTTTGCGGGTCCGTCGGCCAGCAACTCAAGCCGGTTCAGCCAGCAGGCCACCACTGGCTGTGTCCTGCAATTCGGTATTGGCATCCTGCAGGATGTCGGGCATGACGGGCACACCCGCAAGATGGGAGGTCAGCTCTGTGAGCTTGTTGTCCAGCTCGGTCAGCGCCACATCCTGCACATCAATTTCAGCAATACGTTCATCAAGGCCGGTTGCAGCGCTCTGGATACGTTCTATCGCCTCCAGCCGGCGACCAAAATTGCGGCGCCGTTCACGCAACTGGGCGTCGAGCTGCGATGCTGCCGACTTGTTCCAGAGTTCTACTTCACCCAGCGCAGATTCATACACCACACGCAAACGGGTTGCCAGCGCACGAACCAGCCGCTCTGAAAAATCGGGCTGCGACAACTTCAGGATGTTGTTGACACCCAGGTATTGCAGATGGCTGCGCTCAATCTGCTCCAGGTCGTGGGTAAAACGCATCAGTTCAGGCTCTTTTGGGGCCTGCAGCGAAAAGCCGAACTCTGAATTGAGCTGCTTGAACGACGCCATCAACATTGACTGGATTTCGCCACCGATAGACTGAGTTTTCTGCAAACCTTCGCGCAGACGCGCAAAGGTCTGCCCATAGGCTTTTTTGACACCCAGCTTGATGCCAGGCTGCTTGAGCGTGTGGGTCAACTCGGCCAGTTCACCCTTGAGCGTAGGCGTGCTGAGCAGGTTGAAAACCTCGCGCAAGAGCTTCAGGTGTACCGAACGAATGGCGTAAATCTTGGCCCCACTGGTGTCAAACTCTGTTTGTTCCTGCTCAATCCGGCCGCGCATGTGTTTGATGACCGTGGTGTTCTTGCCACGCAAATTGCGCAACTCATCCATTTGTTCAGCCAGATCACGGCGCCGGATATGGATTGCACGACCGGCTTCGATACGCAAATCTGCAATGCCGCTGGCCACTGCGGCACGCAAAATCCTTTGCCGCTGGCCCATCACACCCTCGGCAAGCGCGCGCTCCAGGTCGGGCAAGTGACTGGCCTTGAGCAACGGGCGATCACGCGTTACCTTGGCAACCAGCCCTTTTTGCGCCGAAACTGCAATCACCTGCGACTCTGGCAAACCAAGTATTTCTGCCGACGTGGCACGCTGGCGATGAATCTGGGCTTCCACCTGCTCGGGCGAACTGAGCGCGTCCCACAAGGTGTCAATCTTGTTGAGCACCACCAGGCGCGATATGGACTCGTCATCCCCCGTCACCAGGTGCTCACGCCAGATGGCCAGGTCAGACTTGGTCACACCGGTATCGGCCGCAAGGATAAAAACCACCGCATGCGCCTGCGGAATCAGGCTTACCGTCAACTCGGGCTCGGCACCAATGGCGTTCAGACCCGGTGTATCAAGAATCACCAGGCCTTGTTTGAGCAGCGGGTGGGCAATATTGATCAGCGCATGCCGCCATCTGGGCACTTCAATCAAACCATCAGGGCGAACCCGAGGATTGTCTTCAGCATGCTCATCATTCCAGAAACCCAGGGCGCGGGCTTCGTCCTTGCTGACATTGCGGACTTCGGCAACTTTCTCAAGCGCCTGCGCAAGTTGGGCCGGGTCGTTCACGTCCAGATCAACACGTGTCCATTTTTCAGGAACCGCGCGCCACTCCATCAGGGCCTGCGTCTGCAAACGTGTTTCTATCGGTAAAAGGCGTAAACAAGGAGGCACATCAGCGTCATACCCCAGTTCTGTCGGGCACATCGTTGTGCGCCCGGCGCTGGCGGGCATGATTCGCCGGCCATAACCGGCAAAAAAGATGGCGTTGATCAGCTCGGATTTGCCGCGTGAAAACTCGGCCACAAAAGCCACCATGACCTTGTCGGAACGAACCTGCGACTCCAGTTGGTGCAGGCGCTCCTCAACCGCTGCGTCGAGCAGGTCATGATCTTTCATCCACTCGGCAAGCAGCTTCAGTCGCAGGGCAAACTCCCGCCGCCACGCGCCGTGCTGGTCAAATTTTTGGTTAAAAGACATGGTCGATCATCTGTGTTGGTTGGTCAATATAGCATCGCCATCCGGAAAGAGCCATCCTTCATATGGCTTACAGCCTGAAATAGCCCCCACGGTTGCTCACTGCGTGTAGCTCCCTGCCCCACGAGGGGGCGGCTGCTTGAATTGGTAACAGCCTCTGATTTCATCGTTGGGTCGTGACAGCACCAT
>JAZKIK010000236.1:0-6100 GCA_040384925.1 Pseudomonadota bacterium
ATGAATTCTCCATTGCCCGGCAAGTCAAGGGCGATGGTTTCTTCACCAAGCTGTTCTTCAAAATGTGTTTTGAAAGCGCCCCAGTGGCGGGTTTCGCGTGTCAGGCCGCGCAGCAGTATCCAGCTCATGAAAGCGCGCTCACAACACTCGCCTTGGCCGCCACCAGGCGGTGGCCAGTTGCTGCAACTGGGCACGGCGTTCTTCGGGCGGTAGCCAGCGTGGAGCGGCAAATGCGGCGCGGGTCAAAAAATCAAGCAGATCGGCGTGGCGGCGCAGCACACGTTTGATGCGGTGTGCCTTGATCGGGTTGAAAATGCCGTGGCGTGAAAACAGCTGGCGCGGGTTTTTTCGTATCCACAACCACGAACCCAGCTCCAGTGTCATTGGCAAAAACACGTTTTCAGGCGGTGACAGGTCATAAGCGTGGTCCCACAGGTCACCGTGCAGCAGGTACTGGTTGCTTTGCGGCTCAAAACTGTAGGCGTGGTGCGGGTGCGACTGCTCCAGCATGGTTTTGAGTGCAAACATTTCAGGCAGATGGCTCATCAGCCTGCGTGTTTTGGCATACGGAAACCAGATGCTGTCGTCAAAACCGTAGCCCGAATGGCAGTCCAGCGCCAGGCTGAAAGGGCGGGACGCCAGTTGCTGCTGAACCACTTTCAGCAGCGCCGTGCTTTCAGGCTCCATGGGTGCGCCGGGCTGGCCGCAATACCAGGGCAGCAGCGGGCTGATGGTCTGGCCACCGGCCAGAAAAGGCACACGGCTTTCGGCACGCTGGGGGGCGTTGCGCATCAGGTCAACACCGTTGGGGTTGGCGCGTTTGTGCGCCCACATGCCGCCAGGGTTGACGATGGGCATGAAAACCAGCCTGACTTTTTCAAGCTGCTGGTGCAGCAGCTCGTCCCATTCCAGCCGGAACAGCAGGGCCCGCATGTAGTGCAGCACGACCTGTGTGCCGATACGCTCCAGCCCGTGAATGCCGCCAAAAAAGCCAACCGCCGGCGCCAGCGGGTCACGCGAGCCAATGCAGGCCGTGAATACCGGGAAAACGGGGAAGGGCGCACGCCGGGTGGCAACCTCGCAGACCGTCTGAATCTCGAACTGCGAGCTGCCCGCCCGCAAAATGGTTTTCAGCTCCTCATGCTCGTCAAAGGTGGCAGTGGTGTCCTGTGTGCCAGCCAGCGTAAAAAGGTCGTTGACAGGCCGAAATTTGTCATAAGGCTTGTGGCCAGCAGGGGAGGGGAAAGCGTGCATTCTGTGATGCTGGCACACAATTTTGACAAAACACTACATGTTTTGTCAGGTCGGAAAAAAGCCTGTTAGAACGGCAGCTGGATCACCAGATCCGACACCGCATAAGCCACGCAGGGCAGGATGTAGCCTTCGCGTTTTTCTTCCAGGCTCAGGCCTGGCCATTTGATTTTGTAGACCACTTCGCCGCTGACCAGCTGGCAGATGCAGGTTCTGCAGGTGCCATTGCGACATGAACTGGCCGCCTGCAAACCGGCCAGCTCGGCGGCCTGCAGCAGTGTGCTGCCTGCGGGTATCTCAAAACTGATGTCGCCCGGCTCCAGTGTGGCCCTGAAAACCTGGCTGAGCAGGGCTTGGGTTGGGGCTTGCGGTTTGGGGCTGGTGTCGCTTGACATGGGTAGGCGAAGTGTGGCGTATGAATGTTGGCAAGAACGTCTGAATTTACCTTCAATCAGGCGTGTAACGAATCCGCGTTTTTGCGCCCTGAATCGCTTCTGGCGTACCAGATGTCGATTTGCGCGACAATTCCGCTCCCGCTGCCATTTCAAACTTTTGCGGCAAGCGACTTCCAATCAGTGATTCTTACAAGCGATTTTTTTAATGTCCAGCTACTCCGTTCGTCCCGCCACCACCCGCGATGCCAAAGCCATTGCAGAAATCCATGTCGCCACCTGGCAGTCTGCCTACCATAGTTACATGCCTGCCGAGCATCTGAAAAGCATGACGCTTGAAAAGCGCCTGGCCTACTGGCGTGAAGCGATCGAATTCAGCGAGCCGCAGTTGCTGGTGGCCGTGGACGGCGACAAGGTGATTGGTTTTGCCGGTTTTGACCGTTCACGCGACGCAGGCACCCGCTCAACCGTAGGTGAGATCTGGGCCATGTACATCCTGGAAGCCCATTGGGGCCAGGGCGCAGGCCTGGCCCTGTGGGACGGCGTGCGTGATGGCCTGAAGGAAGAAGGCTGCACCCAGGTCACGCTGTGGGTGCTGCTGCAAAACGAACGCGCCCTGCGCTTTTTTGAACAGGCAGCAGGCTTCAAACGTGAAATGCCCTCACTCAAGACCGTGGCGTTTGGCAGCGTCAAGCTGGAAGAAATCCGTTTGAAACGTTCTGTTGACTGAAGTCAGCTCGGGCCGTGAGCTCAGGCTGGTGCCTGCACCACGCCATCATCGTCAGGCACCAGCGCCGCACCTTCGTCCGGGTTGACTGGCAGTTCATTCAGGCCTTCATCGTCCAGCGCGTCTTCATCGCCTGGACCGTGGGCTGACATTGTGGTGCTTGATGGCATGGGCAGTTCTCCATTGGGGTTAAAGCTGCATGATGCGCCCCTGCAGCCTGGTGGGGACTGACACGCTCTTTTGTCCTACACCCAGGCCCAGTGTGGCCGCACAGATGTGTCGATGCTTTCTGCCTACAGTTGAGCAATGAGCCGGTCGTCAATATTCCGGCCCGTGTTTCATCCCTCGACACCAGAAAGAAGCATCATGGAAAAATCGACTATTTACACCGGCAGCGCAAGCGACTCTGCCAACTCGGCAAATTCATTCAGCGCCGATGGTCAGGCTGGCAATTCAGCCACCAGCGGTGTGCAAAAACGTGTTGAATCTGCCGGCGCAGCCTTGCACAGCACGATTGACAAGGTGGTTGATCCGGCCCTCAATGCCGTCAACCGCCTTTCCAGCGCAGCGCACGAGTCGGTGGACAAACTGGCTGACAGCGCCAGCCAGACCGCAGAGCGCGTTTCTACCCAGACCCAGCGCCTGACCGAAGCACCCGCCCGTGCACTGGCCTGTTCAACCGCATGGGTGCAGGAAAAACCATGGGAAGCCGTGGGCGCTGCACTGGCCTTCGGGTTTATTGTGGGACGTTTGACATCACGCTGAGGCGCGTGCAGCTTCACCGGGCTCACCTTCAAACCCTGAGAACCGCCGACAGGCGGTTTTTTAATGCCTTGAGTTTTCGATAATTGACCTTTTGAAGCCGATGAGAACGGTTTTTGCTTTCACCAAACCTGATTACATTTGTAGTCTAACAACACCGGAGGAAACCCAATGGCAAGCAGCCTTCTTGCACTGATAGACGACATTGCCACCATTCTTGACGACGTGGCTGTACTGTCCAAAATAGCCGCCAAAAAAACCGCTGGTGTACTGGGCGATGACCTGGCGCTCAACGCCCAGCAGGTGTCGGGCGTCAAGGCTGATCGCGAATTGCCTGTAGTCTGGGCTGTGGCCAAAGGCTCGTTTGTCAACAAATTGATTCTTGTGCCCGCCGCACTCGCCATCAGTGCCTTCGCGCCCTGGGCGGTGACGCCGCTGCTCATGGTTGGCGGCGCATTTTTGTGTTTTGAGGGTTTCGAAAAAATTGCCCACAAATTCCTGCACAGTCCGCAAGAGCAGGCGGCCAAACATGAAGAACTGGTCACCGCCCTGGCAGACCCGGCAGTAGACCTGGTAGCGGTTGAAAAAGACAAGATCAAGGGTGCCATTCGCACCGACTTTATTTTGTCTGCCGAGATCATCGCCATCACCCTGGGCACCGTGCAAGCCAGCCCGTTTGTGACCCAGCTGACGGTGCTGAGTTCAATCGCCATCGTGATGACAATAGGTGTTTACGGCCTGGTGGCCGGCATCGTCAAACTTGATGACGCAGGGCTTTACCTCAGCCAGCGCGGCAGTGCAGCACAGCGCAGCCTGGGACGCGGCATTTTGTGGGTAGCCCCGTGGCTGATGAAGGCTTTGTCAGTGCTGGGCACCATCGCCATGTTCCTGGTGGGCGGCGGCATCCTGACCCACGGCGTTCCGGCGCTGCATCACTTCATTGAAGCACTGGCGGTAAAAGCCGGCACTGTGCTTGGGGCTGTGGTTCCGATCCTGATGGACGCAGTGCTTGGTGTGATTGCCGGCGCGCTGGTTTTGGCAGTAGTGACTGTGGTTAAAAAGTTCTGGCCAGGCAAATCGGTGGCGGCCAAATAAACAGCAAGGTCAAACCTCTTCGGCTTCTTCCCAGGTACTGGCCACTTCGGTTTCCTGCATCACACCCCTTGGCAGCGCCGGCGAGGCCCAGCCCTTGCATACCGACAGGGGCAAGGAGCTTTTTCGGTTCATCAGGTCGTGTTTTGCGAACAGTTCGGCTATCCAGTCCACAAAAACGCGCACCTTGTTGCTCAGGTGACGGTTGGGTGGGTAGACGATAAAAACCGGTTTGGCTTCGGTACACCAGCCTGGAAAAAGCGGCTCCATGGCACCGCTGCTGATGTGGGTCTGCACCAGAAATGTCAGGGAAAATAAAATACCCAGCCCGGCCAAGCCAGCTGCCACACCGGCAATCGAGTCGCTGACGGCAATTTTGTGATGGCCATTGACTTCGACGATTTCGCCATCTTTATGCATTTTTATCGTGTAAAGCTTGCCGTTGATGGACGTTCCATAACGAATCACCTCATGTGCGTCTTCCAGCTCCCTGGGATGCGCGGGCCTGCCATGCAGCTTCAGGTAGGCCGGTGATGCGCAGGCCATGATGTAGAACTCGCCAATCCGCCTGGCCACCAGCGACTGGTCAGTGATCTGCCCGGCGCGCACCACGCAGTCCACGTTTTCGCTCACCAGGTCTATGGGCCGGTCGCTGACACCCAGCTCCAGCTGTATATCGGGGTAACGCGCGTAGAAGTCGGGCAGGGCAGGGATGATGATGGCCAGCCCCAGCGATGAGGGAACGTCCACTTTCAGCCGGCCGCGCGGGCTGGCCTTGGCGTGTGACATGCTGGCTTCCAGATCGTGTACCTCACCCAGCAGGCGACTGGCCTGCTCGTAATAGGCCGCGCCATCCACCGTGACGGTGACGCGGCGGGTGGTGCGGTTCAGCAGTTTGGTGTCGAGTTCTTTTTCAAGATCCTGAATCAGCCGCGTGACCGTGGGTTTGGGCATGTTCATCGAATCGGCAGCCTTGGTGAAGGTGCCGGCTTCGACAACCCGTACAAAAGCCTGCATGGCAGAAAACTTGTCCATAAATCGTCCTTTGATGAAGGTCGGTGTTGTAGAGCGGGAAGCATCGATTTATGGTCGATTGTTTCGCCAGTGAAACAAAGTATAAACAAAACAGCTATTTATTGATCGGGCGCAACAGCCTACATTTTGCTGCATCGCAACAATTTGAAGTCGCCAGTCGGCTTGACAAGATGTACAGCCCTCAAAAGTCCATTTCCGGCTCCGCAGGCACCGACAGGGTGCAGCCTGAGTGGGTGGACAAACAGATCAATATTTCGCTGACAAGACCGCTGGACGTACGGTTTTATGGCCGCCGCAACGCGGAGCTGTCGCCCTTGGTGCTGCATTTTCATGCAGGCGCTTTTGTCGCTGGCTCGCTCGAAGGCGGCTCCGGTGTGGCGCGTTTGCTGGCCGATGCCGGTGCGGTGGTGATGTCGATTGACTACCCGCTGGCTCCGGCGCACCCGTTTCCGCAGGCGCTTGAAGCCGCTTATGCCGCACTGGTCTGGGCTTTCAAGGCGCGGCTGAAGCTGGCTGGCAAGGGTGCGCCTGTTTTTGTGGCCGGTGAGGAAGCCGGTGGCAACCTGGCTGCCGCCGTGGCCTTGATGGCGCGTGACCAGCAAGAGGTGCAACTGGCCGGGCAGATTCTGCTGTCACCCATGCTTGACCCCTGCATGGCAACGGCCTCCCTGCGCTGCGCCGATGCCGGCCCGGTGGGCTGCACCTGGGCTGACGGCTGGCACCAGTATCTGTCGCGGCTGGAGCAAGGTGCCAACCCCTATGCCGCGCCTGGCAATGCGCTGCGCCTGGGCGGTTTGCCGCCAACCCTGTTGTTGACCGCGCAGGACGACCCCTTGCGTGA
>JAZKIK010000236.1:6110-7043 GCA_040384925.1 Pseudomonadota bacterium
GACGAGGCGCTGGTTTATGCCGAACGCCTGAAGCTGGCCGGCCTGCAAGCCCATGTTGCGGTGCTGCCCGGCCCGACGGGCTGGCCAGCCAGTTATCTGCAAACAGGCAGCCATGAAGCGGCCTGGGCACCAGCGGTGCGGCAGCAGTTCAGTGATTTTTTTCGATGTTTCAAGGGCGATGCGATGGCTGGGGAGGCGGCGCAGCGACTTTTTTCAACCACTCCCACGCCTGCACCCACACCAGGTCCGGTTGCGGCTCCCAAGCTCATTTCAGTTTCATCATTTTTTAATCAATAGGGAATTCATCATGCAAACCATTCAACTCAGCCAGCCCCGCCAGCGTCTTGCGGCCGTTGCTGTTGCGGTATTTCTGTTGACCGGTGTGGTCGCCGCCGTCATTGGCACTTCGTCTTCACAAGCCCAGTCCGGCCCGGCGCAGCCTGCCGCCACACCCGTGTCGGTTGCCACCGTGGTGCAAAGCGATGTGGCCGCCTGGGACGAGTTTTCAGGCCGGCTGGAGGCGGTGGAGCGGGTGGATATTCGCTCGCGTGTGGCCGGAACCCTGCAGGCGGTGCATTTTCGTGAAGGTGCGCTGGTCAAAAAAGGTGAGCTGCTGCTGACGATTGACCCTGCCCCTTATGCCGCCGATGTCGAACGGGCCGATGCCGAGGTTGCGGCCGCGCAAGCCCGGGTGGCGCAGGCCAAAGGTGAGCAGGAGCGCGCGCAACGCCTGTGGACCGAGCAGGCCATTTCAAAACGCGAGTTTGACGAGCGTGTCAATGGCCAGCGTGAGGCTGATGCCAATCTGCGCGCCGCACAGGCCGCGCTGCAAACGGCGCGGCTCAGCCTGGGTTACACCCGCGTCACGGCGCCGGTGTCTGGCCGGGTAGGCCGGCTTGAGGTAACGGTCGGCAACCTGGTCGCTTCTGGCCC
>JAZKIK010000237.1:0-345 GCA_040384925.1 Pseudomonadota bacterium
TTAAAAAAGCTGCAAGGCCTGAATTTGTCCCTTGGGCGACGCAGTAAAAACTCAGTCAGTACGCGCCTTCAACTGCGGCACCACTTTCAGCATCAGCACCGACACCGCCAGACAATAAACCCCCAGCCCCACAACAAGGCCCAGGTAGCTGACACCCGCATCGATCAGCAGGCCAGCCAGACCAGGGCCGGTGGCCGAGGCAAACACCAGCAGCGACAAAATGACGGCCCGAATCGCACCCAGATGTCTGAGCCCGTAGATCTCGGGCCACAGCGATCCAAACAGCGACAGCGAAAACCCGTTTGACATACCGTACAGCGCCATAAAGGCAAACACCGCAAATTG
>JAZKIK010000237.1:355-3596 GCA_040384925.1 Pseudomonadota bacterium
AACAGGCCCAGGCCGAGTGGCAGCAGGTAAAAAGGCAAAAACTTCAGGCATGAAAAGCGGTCAATCAGCTGCCCTGAAATCAGGGTAAAGGCAATCGTCATGCCCGCATACAGGGTAAAAGACGAGGCAAACAGGCCAAGCGACCAGCCACGCAGTTCAACCAGGTAGACCTGATGGAAAAAGATGGTGTTGCCTATAAAGGCTGGTGGCATCATGGCCAGCATCACCAGGTAAAAAAACGGGTCACGCAATACCTCGGCGCGGCTCCAGTCACGTACCGGCAGGCTGCGGGCAACAGGGTCTGATGCGCGTGGCAAACGCTCGACGGCCAGCAGCGTGCTGATCAGCGGCAAGGCCACCAGCAGCAGCGCTGCAGCCGCCAGCCACCAGGCATGGCGCCAGCCCAGGGCGGCGGCCAGCGCCACAAACACCAGCGGCAGCACGGCTTCACCGACGTTGAGGCCCAGTGTGGCCAATGAGACCGCACGGCCACGCTGCGCCGAAAACCAGCGCGCCAAAAAGGTAAAAGCAGTATGCGACATCATGCCCTGGCCAAAAAGCCGCAGCAGGTAAAGCGCTATGAACAGCAGCACCACATGCCGCGCGGCCGCCATCAGCCCGGCAGCCAGGGCCAGCATGGGCACGACGATAAACACCACTGTTCTGGCACTGTAACGGTCCACCAGATGGCCCAGCCGTGGCAGGGTCAGCGCACTGGCCAGCGTGGCGGCCATGTACAGCGTGCCAAAAGCGCCGTGTGTCAGATCGAATTCGCGCCGGATATGGCCAGCCGACAGCGAGATCAAAAAGGTCTGGCCAAACGATGAAAAAAGAAAGATGGCAAAACCACCACCCAGCCAGCGGGCGTTGTCACGCAAAAAGTCCAGAAAACCGCGAAAAACCATGGCTGCCGATGGCTGTCGTCAGGATCCGTCGGCAGGTTTGTTGCCAGGTTTGTTGGCTGCCGTGCGCTGGTTGGGACGCGGGATTTTTTTGAACTTGATCAGCCGATTGGTTTCAATCGCATCTTTTTTGACTTGCCTTTCAGCATCCAGCAGTTTGCCCTGTGCCAGCCAGCCGGCAAATTCTTCAGGCGTTTCAAGTGTGATGCGGCCCAGCGTTGCGGCGCGAAACTCATAAATCACGATTTCAGCTGCTTTTTGCAGGTTGACCTTGCCCTTGGCCAGCACTGCACCGCGTTTGCGGCCGATTTCTTCAAGCAGTGTTTCGTCCGTGCTGTCGGGCGTGACTTCGACCTTGTAGCGGGCAAGCAGCGATTCGGGGTAACGCTGCATCAGGTAATTGAGCAGTTCCAGCGCCACTTCTTCTTCATTAAAGGCATTGCGGCCAATCGCACCACTGGCGGCGAGGTTGTAGCCACTTTTGGCAACAATGATGCGCGGCCACAACATGCCCGGTGTGTCCCACAGGTAAAAACCGTCGGCAAGCACAATACGCTGCTCTATCTTGGTAATGCCGGCTTCGTCACCAGTTTTGGTCGCACGTTTGCCAGTCAGCGTGTTGATAAGGGTTGATTTTCCGACGTTGGGAATGCCGCAAATCAGCACCCGCATAGGTTTGACCATGCTGCCGCGCAGCGGTGCCAGGGTGTGGCAGGCCTCGATCAGCCGGCGGGCCGGTGTGGTTTCGCTGGCGTCCAGTGAAATGGCACGGGTGTTGGGCTGGCTGTTGTAGTGATCCAGCCACAGCGGTGTGATGGCCGGATCGGCCAGGTCCTGCTTGTTGAGCACCTTGAGGGCCGGCCGGCTGCCGGTCAGTTCGGCCAGCATGGGGTTGGCGCTGGAGCCGGGCAGGCGGGCGTCCAGCAGTTCAATGACCACATCAATCTCCTTGATACGGTCCTGAATTGCCTTTTTGGTCAGGTGCATATGACCTGGAAACCACTGGATGGCCATTGTTTGCTTTCTTTTGTAGTCCGGGTGGCAGGGCAAGGCCTTGGGAAATGGCTTGCCAGCACCTTCTGGACAGGGCTTTGAGGATGGCTGGATTGTCGCCTGTCCAGCATGCATGCTTGCTGGAGGACAATGCGGCGCATCACCCTGTTAACGAGCAACGTCATGCCATCACCACAAATACCAGACAACAAGCCTTATCGCGGCAAACCAGGCAGCCAGGCCCGCCCGGCCCACAACAAGGACAACAACGACCTGCTGCTCAAAGGCATTTTGTGTACGCTGATTGGCCTGGGTGTGCTGGTTTCGCCCTACTTCATCACCTCACCCGGCATGCAGGGCATCGTGGCCCAGTCAGTGCTGGTCGGCTGGTTTGCACTGGTGCTGGGTCTGGCATTTTGCGGCGTCTACCTGCGCAAGCGGCTGGCAAAACCAAAGCCCTGAAGGCCGCACCAGTTTAATGGCCGACATCTTGTTGAGCGACAGCCAGGTCGCCAAAAACCGCATGGCAGCCTTGCAGCAGCGCGCCAGCGACGCAGCGCTGCAGCTTCGGCAACCGCCAGCCGAACCAACGACCTGCTGCGGGCGTGGCTGCAATGGCTGCGTATGGGAAGGGTATTACTGTGCTGTGGACTACTGGTGCGACGAGGCGCTGCTACGGCTGGAAGCGGGCTGAATCCGCCAGCCATGATGCGCGCAGCTGGCTTTTTCAGATTGCCTGGCCGGGCAGTTGCATGCCAGCCGACTGCACGCCAAGCCACAGACGCTGCATCACGCCAAAGGCGCCAGGCTGGCTGAAAGACAGTTCGGGCCGCAGGCTGCCCCCTTTGGCCTGAATGCTGATGCGCATGCCTTTGGCTGCGGACCCATCGATGAGCAGGCTGTCGCCAGCGGCCAGTGTTTTTTGCTGGCCAAACATCTCGCCCAGACCAAACAGCACGGGCACCAGTTTTGCAAGTTCTTCATCACTGGCACTGGCAGCCATGCCCCTGGCCAGCACATCAGCTATTTCACTGGCATGGACATCACGCAGCATCACCACTCTGAGCTGTTTATCGCCAGCGCTGGCAAATTCTGAAGCCGGATGCAGCGAAGCCGTATAAAAAATTTCGGTACGCTGCTGCAAAACCGCATTGGACGGGTCAAGCGCGCTGGCTGGCAAACTGACTGCGGCCAGCAGCATTGACAAGACGAGCAGTGCAGCCTGGGCCGACGCTGATTTTTTGATGGAAGGTGTTTTCATGAAAACCTTTGAGGGTGACGGGTTGGCAAAGTGCAAAAACACAGGCTAACACCGGGTAAACCCTAGACAACCATCAAAATTAGAG
>JAZKIK010000238.1:0-3794 GCA_040384925.1 Pseudomonadota bacterium
CGTGATGGTGCCCGCATAGGCATGCTGGGCATTGAGCCCCACACGCGCCGCCGCAACCGGGTCAACGGTGTAGTGCATGGCCTGAACAGCACGGGTTTTGCCCTCGGCGTAAGCCAGAGTTTTGGCAACTGCCCCAAATACATCCAGGCCCGCGAACCTGTATTTGCACCCAATCACAAGTCTGGCGAGCCGGTTTTGCACCAGTCAAAAGTGCTGGACGAAGCCGCGATTCGTCTGATCAGCAAAGCCGACACCTTTTTTATAGCCACCGCATTCACCGGCTCACCAGCAGGGCAGGGTACAGACCCCAGCTATGGTGCTGATGTCTCGCACCGGGGTGGCAAACCCGGCTTTGTACGTGTCGATGCCGAAGCCGCAACACTGACCGTGCCGGATTTTTTTGGCAACTTCTTCTTCAACACCCTGGGCAATATCGCCGCCAACCCACGCGCCGGGCTGCTGTTTATTGACTTTGAGGCTGGCGACTTGCTGTATCTGGCTGTCAAGGCTGAGATTGTCTGGGATGGGGCTGAGGTGCGGGCTTTTGAGGGGGCGCAGCGTTTGATGCGGTTTACGGTGGTGGAGATGCGGCGAGTGGAGGGGGTTTTGCCCTTGCGGTGGGGAGGGAATGAAATTTCGTCTGTTTTGGCAGATACTGGGGATTGGGGTAGATGGGTGCCGAAAGCGGTTGACATTGACGACTAGTTAACCTCCTTCAGCAACAATCTTCTTGAGATCGGATTCAAGACCATCCAGCCAACCTCCGGTAATCACTTCCTCCCCTACTATCACCTTGCGGATGATGCCCTTCCGATCCAATAGCATCCATGTTGGTGTCCCATAAAGTTTTGGATAGTCACTCCGCCAATCGTCGTTGATCGAGCCGACAGTGAAGGAAATCGGTTTTACAGAGTCGATAAGTGCCCGTGCATTGGCGGGTTTGTCGCGAAAATTGATTGCCACAATTGAGAATCCATTGTCCTTGTAGGACTGATAGTGTTTCTCTAGAGACTTCATTTCTCTGCGGCAAAAAGGACACCAGCTCGCCCAAAAATATACAAGAGTCGGCTTTCCTTCAATGCTTTTTGGATCGAAACGGGTTCCGTCAAAAAGCTCTACGCTATTTAGTTTGGCCTTCTCTCCGACAACCTGGGAATAGACATTGCTCACCGCTGTTAACAGAAGGCAACAGCTGAGAACGAGGCGCATTACATACAACATGACCTTCTCCTTAAGTAACTGGGTTAGCAAGCAGCGTTTTCCTGCCATACAGGGCAGATATCGCAAGTCGAGAAGCTCAATTGGGCAG
The DNA here is from genome assembly GCA_040384925.1 of Pseudomonadota bacterium. GTDB lineage: Bacteria > Pseudomonadota > Gammaproteobacteria > Burkholderiales > Burkholderiaceae_C > Polaromonas. The sequence goes on from JAZKIK010000238.1 coordinate 1,310, forward strand.
GCAAACCATATCGAGCTGAGTCACTCATGATGCGATATTAGTGCGGGAGTTGTATTGCAGCAATACACAACCCCTCTACTATCCTTTCCGCCCCCGCCGATACCTCCCCACCTCCACCGCCCCCACACAAACCGCCAGCCAGGCAGCTCCAGACGCAAACCCCGCCAGCACATCACTCGCAAAATGCACCTGCAGAAAAACCCGGCTGCTTCCCACGGTAAAAGCCAGCGCTGCGGCGGCCAGCAGCACGGGCAGGCGCAAGGCGGCGCGATTTGCTGGCAAAAAGCGGGTCAGCAGATAAGCCAGCATGCCAAAAGCCACAACCGAGCCGGATGAGTGGCCGCTGGGAAAACTCCAGCCGTCGGCAAAGGCCAGGCCGTGTTCGTGAATCGGGCGGGCGCGTTCAAAAATACTTTTCAGCAATTTGTTGAGCACGCCGCTGCCGGCCACGGTCAGAATCCAGGCCGCAGCCAACCAGAACTGACGTCGCAGCAGCAAAAATGCCGACACAACAAAAGTCAGTACAGTCAGGGTGATGGGGTCGCCAAGGTGCGTCAGCAAGGCAAAAGCCTGCAGGGTGCTGGTGCTGACGGTGTTGCGTATCGTGTCTGAAAACAGCACATCAAGCTGACCCAGCTTGCGGCCATCGCCTATGTTTTCGGCAATTTCGGCAAAAACCTCGGCACCCAGGGCAATCAGTACAAAACCCAGCAGCAAATGCCCGACCAGATAGACCAGCGGCGGGAAACGGCTGGCTTCGCGGTGTACGCCATAACGTTGCAGCAGCCACCACAAAGCCGCCACACCCGCCAGCACCAGCAGCAAGGTGATGGCAAAAGCGGGCAGGGCGTGGGTGGCCAGGGCTTGTACTGCGCTGGTGATGGCGGGGTCGGACAGATTCATTGGTTTGGTGTGTCTGATGTGTTTTGTGTTGCGGCTGCGGCGCGGTTGTAGCGGTTGACATTTCGTATGTGTGATTTGTTGCTGGCGCGGGCGCTTTTTTTCAGTGCTTCCTGCGCGCGCTGGTAGCCGTATTGCCACTGGGCCGCCATGTCACTGACATAAGTGGCGTGGCTGTCGGGCAGGGCCAGGGTGATGCGCTTGTGTGGCCAGTCGATTTTTTTGTGAACCTGCTGCGTGGGCAGTGCGCGCGATATGTCCGAGCTGTCAAACCATACATCGGCTTTTTGTGCGTTGACGTGGCGCAGGCGCTGGTTGCCGTCCAGCCCCAGCACGGCGCGCCAGGCCGGGATGGAAAAAGTCTGGTCAAACGATTCCTTGAATTCGATCATCACTTCATCTGCCAGCCGGTGCGCCAGCTCTATCGGAAACAGATCAAGCACCCCGCCTATGTAATGTTCATCACCCTGCCTGTGGCAGGGAAAGTAATAAAAGTCGGTGATGGACAGGCGGGCGGCGTCCCGCTGCGGGATGTCTGTGCGCGTCAAAACCTCGTTGGCGATGGCATGGTCGCCCCACACAGCGCTGGCAAAAGGTGAAGCCATGCCCTGCACAAGCGCTGCCGCACGGGCCTCACACAACACGGTTTGTACAAACAGCTTGCGGCCCGCCCGCGCCTGGCCTGCATCTGCCGGGCCAAACAGCAGTTTGCCGCCTATCGTGGCAACAGCCAGGCCGGGTTGTGCGCTTGCGACTGGCAAGGGCAGTTGTGGTGGTACGTCAAAAAGGTAGTCATTGAACAGGTCGGGTATGACTGGTGCTCTGGCCCTTGAAAACCCCTGCCGCGCTGCCCGCGCCAGGGTACGCAACAGGCTGGCTTGCCGGGCGGCCTGCAGGCTGCCCCAGAAACGGTACATCTCGGGTGAGCTGAGCCACGCCAGTCGCTGGGCATCATCGGGCAGGGCCTGAATGATGGTGGCGGCAATCGCGCCACCGCAGGTGGCCAGCAGCAAATCGGGTGCCCGGCCTGCATCACGCGCCGCAGCGTACATGCCCAGGTAGATGCCAAAACGGAAACCACCCCCTGCAAACACCATGCAGCGTTGATATTTTTGGGCTTGAGTCATCCGGCAAAGATAACCCAGTGAGCAAAACCGGGTTTACAAGGCGGCTGGAAGCCACCTATCTGGCTGATGGTGTGCTGCTTCGGCTTGATCTGTGCAGGATTTTGTATGAGTTTGCTGTGCGGCAGTCACCAACCGGTCCGCACGACGTCCGTGGCGGCGGGGGACGGCGTTCTGGATGCGTTTTTTTGTCGGTGTTTTGTAACTGCTAAGGTTTCTGAGTCGGTTTTACTCCCTCTCCCAGAGGGAGAGGGAGCAAGAAGGGTCCGTTCCGCTCGTAGGACTTTGTAGTTACGGTGTTTTTGATTAAAACGGGCTTTTTCGCACGCACAGCATGCATTTTTTAGCTATATGTTTTGTAGTGATTGAGTCCAACCAGAGGCAGTCTTGCCTTAACCCGCCAGACCCACAATCGTGCCCAGCAGGGCCTGCGCTCGGGGCACCAGGGTGTCGAGGCAGCA
>JAZKIK010000239.1:0-3487 GCA_040384925.1 Pseudomonadota bacterium
CCTCGGCCAATATTGGCTGCATCACGCATCTGCAAAGCGGGACTGAAACGCCGGTGCGGCATTGGGTTGAGGTGCTGGATGAGGCGCTGGGGTGAAGAGCAAACAAGGGATTACTTCACCGCGACGGCCAGCAAAGCCTTGGGATTTGTCCGTGCAATAGTCAATAGCGTGCGGGCTGCGCCACTGGGCTGTTTACGGCCTTGTTCCCAACCCTGAAGTGTGCGAACAGACACGCCAAGCAGGCGCGCAAACTGGGATTGCGACAAGCCCGTTTTTTGCCGTGCCTCAATGGCCGGTGACAGCACAGCCGCCGTTTTGCCTGCTTTCATTTCGTTGATGGATTGAAGAATGTCAGTTGCCAGATCACGACCGGCTTCATAGGTCGTGATGTCCTTGTCGCTGAGCGGTTTAGTTTTCGAGGGCATGGCGAGTCTCCTTGAGTTTTGAGCCAGTCAGATTGTTTGTCTTTGATTTCGCGTACAGCGTCAGTAAAACCAGCTCTTCGGCGGTAATACGGGTGTATATACGCCTTGGGCGCAGTCTGCACTACTTTTGGGCCATCAAAAACACTACTGACACCACGCTGTCAGCAGCCCCCGGCAACATCAAGGCTTCTTTTTCAACACAAGGAGCACCCATGAAAAACGCCATCAGCTGGTTTGAAATTCCCGCCACACAACTTGACAAGGCCCAGGCCTTTTATGAAACCGTGCTGGCCTGCACGATGCGCCGCGAGCCCATGGGGCCGTCAGAAGGCGCGATTTTTCCGTATGACGAGTCGGCTGAAGGCATAGGCGGTGCCTTGCTTGCAGGGCCGACTGCGTCTGTGCCCGGTGCTGACGGCACACTTGTTTATCTTGATGCCTCGCCTTCACTGGACGAAGCGCTGGCCCGTGTACTGTCGGCTGGCGGCCAGATTGCCCTGCCACGCCAGGCGCTGCCGCCCGGTTTGGGCTTTTTTGCGCATATCACCGACCTGGATGGCAACCGCGTCGGTTTGCATGCGCTGGCCTGAAGCAGCGCAGGCATGAGCCGCAAAAACTGGATAGCTGTCGCCAGTGCCGAACATGCGCGGCGCGGCAGCGCCACCCCGGCACAAGGGTTTATGCAGGTTTGCCACGGCAAATGCGCGCCGCTAAAACGCGTCTTGCCGGGCGACCGCCTGGCCTACTACGCCCCCACGCTGACCATGGGCGGGCGTGACAAGCTGCAGCGCTTTGTGTCGCTAGGCCTAGTGCTAAAGGGCCAGCCCTATGCCGATGACGCCGGCGGCGGTTTTGTACCCTTTCGCCGCGATGTGGCTTATGTGCCTGCAAAAGAGGCCTCCATACTGCCGCTGATAGACAAATTCAACTTCGTCGAAAACCGCCAGCGCTGGGGCTACAAATTCCGTTTTGGCATTTTTGAAGTGAATGACCACGACATGCGGCTGATTGCCATGGCGATGGGGGCGGATCTGGCTGGTTTGGGGCTGGAGGGTGATGAGAGCCCGTTTGCTGGGCCAAGGGATACACCATCCACGGATTGTCAAATGCTGCTGATTCGGTAGCCAGCGCCCAGGATTCTGCACTTTGGGCACCGCAACATGGTGCAATATGCAACCGCACCAAACTCAAAGGAGACAGATTCATGCAACCCACCCGCGAAACCATCACCACCCCCCAGACCATTAGCGGCATCCACACCCGCACCACCAACCTGCAGGAACTCAACCCCTTTACCGCCAAAATCGCACCGCTGTGGGGCCGGTTTTTCAGCGAAGGGTTGCTTGAAAAAATCCCCCACCGCAGCAGTGAGAACGCAGCGGTTTACGGCGTGTATTCAGGCTACGAGTCCGACTACATGGGCGCGTTTGACGTCACTGCTGGCGTGGCCGTTTCAAAAACTACAGCTGACGAGCAGTGGAGCAGCGTTGAACTGCAAGCTGGCGACTACCTGGTCTTTACCGCCAAAGGCCCAATGCCCCAAACCGTGGTGCAGACCTGGGGTGAAATCTGGCAATTTTTTCAGTCCAATCCTGCCATCCAGCGCAGCTACGCGACGGACTTTGAGGTTTATCGTGGAGTGGATGAGGTGGCTGTTTATATTGGGCTTCGTGGGTGAAGTGGCTGGGAGGCAGTTATCCAAAGAGTTTGGGAAAGGCTCGATGCAAAGCCCAAACCGCAAGGCCAATTAGTGGCAGTGTGACTGCGTAAACATTCAAAATTTGCCGCCAATTCAAAGGAGCAGGAACCTCGTGAAAACTCTGTGAGGTCTGGGACGCCTCGCGGCCCAGGATTTGAGTGAAGTCTGCAAAACGTTCTTCGTCGATGGGATACACACGCCACGAACTCAAAGGAAAGACAGGAATGGCAAAAATCACAACCCACTTTGTCGTGATGTAGGTTCCGCCGATGTCATGTTCTCGCTCTCCGTAGTATTTCGTTCCGGTTCCGTTAAATGTGAAAGGCATGCAATTAACTTTCTAGGTTGTGAAGTTGCTGTAAATATCGTTCTTGGAGGCAATCCAGTCAATAACGGAATTTGACTAGACATAGAACCGACGAGGCAACGAAGGCTAAGCATAGCTTCGAGTAGATACTCGAAAATAGCTGCATTATTTGTAGCCACTCACGCCCGTCAGTCAAGCGCCAACACCCGAAATCCCCCAAAGGCCCAAAAATGGATCACAAATGGCTCGAAGACCTGCTGATGCTGGCGCGTGAGCGCAATTTTTCAAAGGCTGCGGCTTTGCGGCATGTGACGCAACCTCAATTTTCGCGTCGTATCCGGGCGCTGGAGTTGTGGGCCGGGGCTGAGCTGGTGAACCGGGCCGGGGTGCCGCTTGTGCTGACGCCTGCGGGTGAAACCTTGCTGGCTTCGGGTCGGGTGGCGGTGAATGCGCTGGCTGAGGCGCGGGAGCGTATTCGGCGTTTGCAGGGTGGTGGCAGCTGGACTACGCTTTTTACCGGTCGCACCCTGTCGCGTACCGTGGTGCCGTGGTGGCTTGCAAAAGTGCGGTTGCAACTGGGGGATGTTCAACTGCGTTTGATGACGGGTTCGATTCATGAGGGCGTGATTGCGCTGGAGCAGGGTGGGGCTGATTTTTTGCTGAGTTTTGCGCATCCGCGCCTGTTGCTGGCGCTGGACGAGCAGCAGTTTGAAGGCATCACGCTGGCGCATGACGAGCTGGTGGCGGTCAGCCAGCCGCTGGCGGGCAGTAAAAACAGCAATGGCAAACCGCGCCACGCCTTGCCGGGCACGGCCGCCAAACCAGTCAAGTGCCTGAACTTTGCGCCGCAACTGGCTTTGGCACAAATTCTTCAGGACGGCCTGGCGCGCTCAAAACAGGCGCTGCATCTGAAGGTCATGACCGAGTCGGACTTTGCCGAGTCCCTGCACGAACAGGCGCTGCAGGGTGCGGGGCTGGCCTGGCTGCCGCGTGCGCTGGTGGCTGAAGACCTTAAAGCGGGGCGGCTGGTGCTGGCTGGCGGGCCTGACGAGGCCT
>JAZKIK010000240.1:0-1599 GCA_040384925.1 Pseudomonadota bacterium
CCGAAACTGCCAGCCCGACCCGTCGGCAGGGTGAAAACGGATTTGACCCGATTGCCATCGTTGGCACCGCCTGCCGCCTGCCTGGCGGGGTGGCAGACCTTGATGCGCTTGAGCGTTTGCTGCTCGATGGGGTTGATGCGGTCGGCTTGGCACCTGCTGCGCGGCTGGCAGACTGGGATGCGGTGCCGGCAGCTTTCAGGCGCGGCGGTTTTGTGGATGGCATTGATTTGTTTGATGCCGATTTTTTTGGCATCAGCCCGCGTGAAGCGGTGCAGATGGATCCCCAGCACCGCCTGCTGCTGGAGCTGGCCTGGCAGGCGCTTGAAAATGCCGGTTTTTCTCCCCCGGCCCTGCGCGGCAGCCGTACCGGTGTGTTTGTCGGCATCACAGGCACCGAATATGCCGAAATGGCGCGCAGTAGCGGCCAGGCCGATGCGCACGCAGTGGGCGGGCAGTTTCTGAACGCAGCGGCCGGCCGGCTGTCACACGCGCTAGGGTTGAACGGCCCCAGCCTGGCAGTTGACACCGCCTGCTCATCGTCCGCCATGGCCTTGCACCTGGCCTGCAATGCCTTGTGGGCGGGCGAGTGTGATGCGGCACTGGCAGGCGGTGCCAATCTGCTGCTTGCCCCTTCCACCAGCCAGATGCTGGTACAGGCAAAAATGCTTTCTCCGCATGGCCGCTGCGCTACTTTTGATGCAGCCGCAGATGGTTATGTACGGGCAGAAGCCTGCGCGCTGGTGGTGCTCAAACGCCTGTCGCGTGCGCAGGCCGATGGCGACAGGGTATTGGCCACCATTCTTGGTACGGCCAGCAACCACGATGGTGCATCCAGCGGTTTCACCGTACCCAATGGCCATGCGCAGCAGGCGGTGATACGGGCAGCCCTGGCGGCCGCACAGGTCACGGCATCCGATGTCTCCTATGTCGAAGCACATGGAACAGGAACCTCGCTGGGCGACCCCATCGAGATGCATGCACTCGATGCGGTTTTTGGCGAAGGCCGCAGCAAGCCCCTGCTGGTCGGCTCCATCAAGACCAATATCGGCCATGCCGAAGCTGCTGCAGGTGTCGCTGGCCTGCTCAAGCTTGTGGTCGCGCTGCGCCGCAGCCACATACCCGCGCACCTGCACTTTCAGTCCATCAATCCGCACATAGGCGTGTCGCCCGGCCGGGTTGCCGTTGCAGCACGTGCTGTGCACTGGGAGCCCATTGCAGGCCGCCGCATCGCCGGCCTGAGTGCCTTTGGCGCCAGCGGCACCAATGTGCACCTGATATTGCAGCAAGCGCCGCCAGCGCCTGCGTCCTTCCATGCGCCCGCCACTACCGTGCTGGCCCTGTCTGCACGCCGGGCCGAAGACCTGGGTGTGCTGGCAGATCAGCTGATGTCCACACCCGACCCGATGCGCGCATGGCCTGAGGCCACACTGGTGCGCAGCAGCCTGCCTTATCGCCTGTGTGCTGTTGGCAATGATGTGGCACAGATCAGGGAGCAGATCAAGGCAAAACTTGTGGCTGGCCACAGCACACGGGCCGGCAAGCCACAGATTGCCTTTCTGTTCACCGGTCAGGGCGCGCAATATGCCGGCATGGCGCATG
>JAZKIK010000241.1:0-18761 GCA_040384925.1 Pseudomonadota bacterium
AGTTGCCTGAAACAGCGGCTGCGGACATCGGCTTTGTGAGCCGCAGCCACGGCCGTTGCGTGATGCAGCAAAAAGTATAAACCTGTGCAAGCATGAATCGTGCGCGTTATTTGTTCTGGACTTGGCGCTCTACCAACACTGTTGCTGTACTGTCATCTGTGCGACAGGCTGTTCAGGCGCTCCACATGTGCAAGCAGGGACCGCTTGGCGACGGGCCAGATGCGGGCATCCACATCGTCATAGGCCAGCGTAACCCAGTCGTCAAGCGAGCCCTGGGGCCTGGCTTTCATGACGGCGCTGATCTTCGCTTCACGTTTGAGGCGGTGTGCCTTGAGTTGCGCAATCGTTGTTCTGGCCTGGCCCAGCACATAACCGTGTGCGGGCAGTATGAATTCAATCGCATGTTCGTCGCAGGCTGCATCAAGAAGGTCCAGCGAGTCGAGATAGGCCGTCATCGCGCCGTCTGGCGGATCAATCACCGTGGTGCTGCCGTTCAGGATATGGTCACCACTGAACAAGAGGCCGTCTTCGACCAGCACCAGGCACACATGGTTGGCAGCATGGCCTGGCGTGTGCAAGACCTTCAGTGTGTGGGTGATTTCCCCCTCCTGCCCGGTACCTGCGAGCTTGAGCAGCTCCTGATGTTGCAGCGAACGGTCAGGCGTGAAAGCACTGGCAGCGCGCGCAGTGGGCGCCGATGGCAAACCCAGAACCGGCGGTTTGCCGCGTCCTGTGGCCGCGCACATGGCCTGCAGCGGTTGTGCGCCCGGTGAGTGGTCTGGATGGGAGTGGGTGCAGACAATCAGGCGTATATCTCCGCCTGCTGCGCCGTAAAGCCGTGCCAGGTGCTCGGCATCGGCCGGGCCAGGGTCTATGGCGATATAACCGCAATCCACATCACCGACCAGGTAACTATTGGTGCCGGGGCCGGTCATCACACCTGGGTTGGGTGCGGTCAGGCGCATCACGTTTTTCAGCAGCGGCACCGCGCGTGTGGTTTGCCAGTCCAGTTCATGAAAGATTTTGCCGTCCGGGCTGACCAGGGCCAGCTCGCCATAAGGTGCATCGCTTTCCATGTGGCGCGATTCCTTGCCGGCCAGCAGGCCGGCGCGCGGACAGGATGTCCAGAGTGGTTTTTCTGACGCACAGGCTTCAAGCACGCTGGCAACCGTGGTGTAGGCCTGCAGCCGCTGCAAGGTGCGTATGGTCGGAAAAATCATGAAAAAACCGCCCGCCTGGTGCCGTGCCAGCGCGTCTAGCGGGCTGACCCAGACCGGCTCGAACTGCTCGGCCTCGTCAGCTACCGGTTCCTGGCCTTCAGGCATGCGCGCAACCAGAAAGGGCACATCAAAACGGCGCGGCAGGTCGCGGTCGGTGATCCAGTGGGCGAGTACAAAAACCTCATCGCCCAGCAAGGTCAGCCCGCGTTCACGGCATTGCGGCGCAAAGGCTGCCTTGCGATCCAGGCTGGCAATGTCTGCCGTGCTGGCGTAACGGCCATCGGCATGGCGGGCCAGCAGCACACCCAGTTCCTCAAAACTCTCGCGGATGGCGGCAATCGCCTGCGTCAGGTGCAAATCGCCCTGTGTTGGCCTGCGGGTGGATTGCTCATGCGCCAGGGCGTCCGCAGCATCAATGCCACCGCCCGGAAAAACATAAGCACCAGGCGCAAAACTGGCTGTCATGGAGCGCCGGGTCATCAGAACTTCAAGACCCTTGCTGGAGTCGCGCAGCAGCAGCACGGTGGCTGCATGGCGCAGGGGCGCGGCTTCGCGCTGCGGATGTAGGAGCTGGTTTGTTCGTGCCATGAGGGGCATTACATCACGGGCATTTTTTGCGGGCAACGGTCAGCGCGACAGCTGGCACCGTTGCCTGCAGGCGCATATGCAGGTCAGGTCGCCAGCGCCTTCATTTCTGCATACAGGTCAGCCTTGCCCTCAAATCCAATGCCCGGCAGCGATGGCAGGGTCACGTAGCCGTTTTCAACCTTCACACCATCCGGAAACCCGCCATAGGGCTGGAACAGGTCGGGGTAGGACTCGTTGCCGCCCAGGCCGAGGCCGGCTGCAATGGCCAGTGACATCTGGTGTCCGCCGTGGGGTACACAGCGACTGGGTGACCAGCCGTGCTCTTTCAGCATGTCCAGCGTGCGCAGGTATTCAACCAGGCCATAACTGAGGGCGCAGTCAAACTGCAGCCAGTCACGCTCCTTGTGCATGCCGCCGTAGCGGATCAGGTTGCGGGCGTCCTGCATGGAAAACAGGTTTTCCCCCGTGGCCATGGGTCCTTTGTAACTTTCGCCGAGGCGGGCCTGCAGTTCGTAGTCCAGCGGGTCACCAGCTTCTTCGTACCAGAACAGCGGGTATTGCGCCATGGCCTTGCCGTAAGCGACGGCGGTCGGCAGATCAAAACGGCCATTGGCGTCAACCGCCAGTTGCTGGCCTGGCTGCAGAAGCTTCAGCACGGCTTCAATGCGTTGCTGGTCTTCGTCGATGCTGGCACCGCCAATTTTCATCTTCACGACCGAATAACCCCGGTCAATGTAACTTTGCATTTCGTCGCGCAGGCCCTGCAGTCCTTTGCCTGGGTGGTAATAACCGCCAGCGGCGTACACAAACACTTTTGGGTTGGCCTTGCCTGTGCCGTAACGCTGGGCCAGCATGTCGTGCAGTGGCAGCCCGGCAATTTTGGCGGTGGCGTCCCAGATGGCCATGTCTATGGTGCCGACAGCCACCGAGCGTTCGCCGTGGCCACCTGGTTTTTCATTCGACATCATGCAGGCCCAGATTCGGTGTGGGTCCAGGTTTGCACCGTTGTCGTCAAGCAGCGAGCCGGGTTCGGCCGCCAGCAGGCGCGGGCGAAAACGCTCGCGTATCAGCTGGCCCTGACCATAACGGCCGTTGGAGTTGAAGCCGTAACCGATCACAGGTTTGCCATCCCGCACCACGTCAGTCACCACGGCCACCAGGCTCAGTGTCATTTTGGAAAAGTCGATATAGGCGTTGCGAATATCGGACTTGATGGGCCGGGTTGATTCAAGAATATCTATGATTTTCATGGTGTTTTAGTGTTTTTCCTGGGTTTGAATCCAGGCTTTGAGTTGGGTCAGAGTGAAGATCCGCCGCAGATCTGGATGTCTTGCCCGGTGATGGCCGCTGCCGATGGCGACAGCAGATATAGCACCAGAGCCGCGATTTCCTGCGGCTGAATCAGCCTGCCTATGGGCGGCAGCCTGGGGGCAGTGGCTGCGCGTGCCGGGTCCTGCGTCATGGCGGTCTGGGTGGCTGCGGGTGACACCACATTGACTGTGACACCGCGAGGTGCCAGCTCGGCGGCCCAGCTTCTGGCCAGGGCGACCAGCGCAGCCTTGGTCGCGGCGTAGTGCGCCCGACCGGCCATGCCACGCGCCAGGCGGCTGCCGATAAACACCACCCGCCCTTCGCCGCGTGCCGCCATGGGCAGCGCCAGCGCATTCGCCAGACGTGATGCGGCATCCACATGCAGTCGCCACATCAGATCACTGTCAGCATGGTTGAGCCCACCCAGATGGCCCAGGCGCAGCACGCCTGCTGCGTGTATGAAGGCCTGGTGGGGCGTGGCTGCCTGAGGTGAGGCCGCAAACCCGTCCAGGCTGGCACCGCTGGCCAGGTCAAGCGGCACGGGCGTGAAATATTCGTGGCTGAGGGCTGGCACCGATATGTCCAGGCCGGTCACGGCCCAGCCTGCGTCCAGCAGTGCCTGGCTTATTGCCAGGCCAATGCCCGAGCTTGATCCGGTCACTACCGCGCTTTTACGCAGCGTTTCACCCAGCGCGGATTCATTCACCACGAATGCCACCTTCTGCAATGATTTTGCTCGAACGGGCGGTGTCTTCACGCTGGAAACGGGCGAAGTCTTCAATGCTTCCAGGTGACAGGAGCAGGCCTTGCTGTGTCAGTTTTTCGGTCATTTCACCTGCCAGCGCCTTGTTGACCTCGGTATTGAGCTTTTGCGCGATGTCGGCTGGCAGTTTGGCCGGTCCCCATAGGCCGTACCAGCTGTAAAACTCGTAACCGGGAATGGTTTCACCAACTGTCGGCACATCAGGCAGCGAAGGCACACGGTTTTTGGACGTGACGGCAATGACCTTGAGCATGCCGCTTTTGTAAAACGACATGGAACCCAGAATCGGGTCAACAAAACCGTCAATCGCCCCGCCAATCAGGTCCTGGTAGGCCGGGCCTGAGCCTTTGTAGGGCACGATCAGGTAATTTATGCCGCCTGCGCGCTTGAGCAGTTCGGTGGAGAGATGGCCTGCCGATGCGTTGGAGCCAATCGCAAAACTCATTTTTCCGGGGTTTGCCTTGGCGTGGGCCAGCAGGCTTTTGATGTCAGTGATGGGCAGGTTTTTGTTGACGCTGACCGACAGCGGCGCCTTTGCGACCAGTGCAATCGGCGAAAAGTCCTTGGCGGCGTCGTAAGGCGGCGTTTTGAGCAGCAGGGTCGAGGTTGTCAGGGTGGAGGCGTTGAACAGCAGGGTGTAACCATCGGCCATTGCCTTGGCGACGGCATCGGCACCAATCGTGCCGTTGCCGCCAGAGCGGTTTTCCACCACAAAGGTCTGGCCTGTCTGTTCGCTGAGTTTTTGAGCCAGTTGCCGGCCCACGGCATCGAGCGTTCCGCCAGGCGGGAAGGGAATGATCACCCTTACCGGTTTGCTGGGATACGCCTGGGCGTTTGCTTCGGTAGCGAGGCCGGCCAGACCGGTAAAAGCAGCGACCAGGGCGAGGCCCAGACCATGGCGAATGAAAGTTTTGCGTTGCATGAATGTCTCCTGATGGTTTTTTGTGGAAATAGGGGCGGTTCAGCGCGTAACGCCCGAAGCGCTGACGGCCCGTGCGATCTGTGCTTCTTCTTCAGCCGATGGCCGATGTGTGGGCGCGCGTACAAAGTCGTGTTCGATGACTCCGGCACATTTCATGGCGGTTTTCATGCGGGCGTGGGCTTCGCCGGTAGGCTCGCCTGCGCCATATACCGCTTCCTTGAGCGGGGTGATGATGGCCTGGATGCGCATGGCTTCTTTCAAATCGCCTTGTTGCACTGCAGCAAACAGGTCGATGATCAGTTGAGGGATAAAACTGGCAAAACCGACCAGCGCACCGTCCACACCCTGCACCATGGAAGCCAGCAAATATTCGTCATGGCAGGTCAGGATGGCCTTGCTGGCATCTGCTTCACGAATGGCCTTGAGGTCTCTGGCATATTTGCTCATCTCGCGCTGGCCCACCTTGAAGGCCTGCACGTAAGGCAGGCGCGCCAGGTCAGCCAGCAACTCTGATGAATAGGACGCCTTGCTGTAAGCGGGGTAAACGTGGCAGACCAGGTCAAGCTGCGAGGCCTGCCAGATGGTGTCAAAGTAGGCCAGTGCATGGTCGGCGTGGAAACCAAAACGCAGCCAGTGGTGCGGCGGCATGACATCAAGCGCAGCGGCACCGGCCTGTTTGGCCAGACGGGCGTGTTCGGCGGCTTCGGCCAGGCCTTCGCAGACGATGGATGAAATCACTGGCAAACGGCCCTTGAGTTCGTCCGCAACAATGCGTGTCACCTCGGCACGCTCCAGCGGTGTCAAGGAAAACACCTCACCTGTGTGGCCGTTGGTCATGATGGCCACCACACCCTTGTGGCCCGCCAGCCAGGAGGCCAGGCGGCGCAGCGCGGGCTCGTCGATGTGGCCGTCGGCGGTAAAGGTGCAGGCAATTGCGGGAATAATGCCCCGGTAGTTTGAAATGCTTGGCATGTCTGATGTCTCCTGTTGCTATGGATAGGTGCTGTACGGCTGAATCATCGTTTTGCAGCCCCGGCCCGTCCAATACTCGAATCGCATACAACTATTCAGCTGCACAATCGCTGCCCTGCCGCGAACATCAACACAACTGGAAAGATCACAACATGGGCCCTGTCAATCGCCCACTTGACCTGGAGTGGCTGGAAGACTTTCTGGCGCTGGCTGAAAGTGGCAATTTCTCGCGTGCAGCGCAGGCCCGGGCGATTGCGCAACCGGCTTTCAGCCGGCATATCCGTTCGCTCGAAGAGTGGGCTGGGGTTGAACTGATAGACCGCGCCCGGCATCCGGCGGTGGTGACACCCGCTGGTGAGGTGTTTTTGTCAACTGCCAGGGATGTGGTGCTGCGGCTCACACAGGCCAGAACCAGGGCGCATGAGGCGCAGGAACTGGCCAGCCGCAGCCTGCAGTTTGCCGCCACGCATTTGCTGTCGCTGGCGTTCTTTCCGGTCTGGCTGCAAAAGGTTGAACTTAAATTGCAGCTTGGCCCCTTGCACATGGTTTCAGACAGTTTTCAGGCCTGTGAAGCGCTGATGCTGCAGCGGCGTGTGCATTTTTTGCTGTGTTACGGCCACCCGGCTTTTGCCACCCGTTTGCTTGCGCCTGAGTTTGTTTTTGCCTGTATCGGGCAGGATTGCCTGGCGCCTGTCAGCGCGTCCAGGACTGACGGCCAGCCGCAACACACACTTGAGTCCAGCCTGGATCCGGACCGTGAAGCTTTGCCGGTACTGGTCTACAGCCAGGAATCAGGTTTGGGCCAGATCATGCGCAAACAGTTGCCGGCCGTGTTTGATGTCAGCCGGTTCCAGCCCGCCATCACTTCACACCACGCTGTTCTGCTCAAAACCATGGCGCTTGAAGGGCGCGGCATTGCCTGGCTGCCGGTCAGCATGCTGGCCGCCGAGCTGGCTGACGGTCGGCTGGTGCGTGCTGGTGGCGACGACTGGACGGTGCCTGTGGATATACGGCTTTTTCGGTCTGAAGCGCCATTGCCGGCTGCTGCCGAGGCGATCTGGAGTCGCGTGATTCAGGGCGCAGAGGCGGTGCCAGCCATTGGATAATCAGCCCATGCGAATCAGATTTACAAAAATGCAGGGTGCGGGCAACGATTTTGTGATGCTCGACGAAACCCGTGGCCTGCTGGGCCTGAGTGCGGCGCAATACCGTTTTCTGGCCGACCGTCATTTTGGTGTGGGTGCCGACCAGATTCTGTCGGTTCGGCCCGCGCCTGAGCCCGATATTGACTTTGAATACGTCATTCACAACTGCGACGGTGGCGAGGTGGAGCAATGCGGCAATGGTTCACGCTGCTTTTTGCAGTTTGTGCGTGAACGTGGCCTGACCAGCAAGGATGTGGTGCGTGTCAAGACCCTCAGCGGTGTGATCGAGCCACGCATGCAGCCCGATGGCCGTGTCACGGTGGACATGGGCGCGCCGGTGTTTGATTTGCCTGCTGTTCCCTTCGACGCTGCCGGTTTGACGCCTGAAACCGTCAATTCTTGGCAGAAATGGCCCATTGCGCTGGGACCGCAGGCGCAGCTGCCTGCTGTTTTTTTTGCGGTACTGTCCATGGGCAACCCGCATGCGGTGCAACTGGTGGACGATGTCAACACCGCGCCAGTGGCTCAAACCGGGCCGCTGATTGAAAACCATGTGCGTTTTCCGCGCCGCGTCAATGCAGGTTTCATGCAGGTGGTGTCACGCAGCCAGATCCGTCTGCGGGTTTTTGAGCGTGGGGCGGGCGAAACCCTGGCATGCGGCACCGGTGCCTGTGCCGCAGTGGTAGCCGGCATACGGCTGGGCCTGCTTGATACGCGGGTAGATGTACAGACCCGTGGTGGCCAGCTGACGATTGAATGGTCTGGTGAGCTGGATGCCCATGTTTTGATGACCGGCCCGGCGACCACGGTGTTTGAGTCTGAAATCGACGTACCCGATACGTTTTGATACTTTCGGCTTGGAGCCTTTTTTGCCCCAGCCCCTGAAACTCACGACAATCCCGACATGAACTCCAACGACTCCTCCATTTCCGCCATCACTGAAGACGATATTGCCAACTTTCTGGCCAATACGCCTGATTTTTTCGAGCGCCACGCCGAGTTGCTGGCCAGTGTGCAGCTTTCCAGCGGCCATGGCAGCCGGGCTGTCAGCCTGCAGGAGCGTCAGGCCGGGCTGCTGCGCGACAAGATCAAGACGCTGGAGTCAAAAATCGTCGAGATGATTCGCCACGGTCAGGAAAATGTCGTGATTGCCGAAAAGCTGCAGCGCTGCACCCGCAACCTGCTGCTGACGGCGCATGCACGCGAGTTGCCGGCCACGATTGTGAAAGAGCTGAAAACCCAGTTTGCAATTCCGCAGGCCGCCATCAAGGTCTGGGTGGTCAACGGCATTTTTTCCAAGGAAGCTTTTTGTGTCGGCATCAGCACCGATACACAGGCTTTTGCCTCCTCCTTGTCCACACCCTATTGCGGTGTCAACTCGGGTTTTGAAGCCGCCAACTGGCTGCCTGACCCGGCTGCGGCCATGTCCCTGGCATTGGTGCCTTTGCGTGAAGGCCCTGGCCAGCCAGCGTTTGGCATGCTGGTGCTGGCTTCACCTGACCCGGAGCGTTTTCATGGTGACATGGGTACCGATTTTCTGGAGCAGATTGGCGATCTGTCCGGTGCAGCGCTGACTCGCCTGCTGCCGCGCAGTGATGCGCAGTACAACCGCTAGGCGGATTTTTGATGAGGGGCCCAGCGTCCAGGCAATCACAGGCAGCTAATGCCCGGCCTGCTGATGTGCCTCTTGCTTTTGCGCAGCCCGAGCCCGATTCGGACGCACTGGTCAAGCGTTATCTTGAACATGTGCGTGTTGAGAAGCGTCTGGCCCAGCGCACGGTCGAGCTTTATGCGCTGGACCTGGAAAAGCTGGATGCCAACGCGCGCCAGGCCGGTGTCAGCCTTGTCAGCGTCAACAGCCTGCATATCCGGCGCTGGGTGGTGCAGATGCATTCCGGCGGTCGCAGCGCGCGTGGTATTGCGCTGATTCTGTCGGGTTGGCGTGGTTTTTACACCTGGATGGGTCGCCAGGAACTGGTGGCCAGCAACCCGGTGCAGGGTGTGCGGGCGCCCAAGGCCATCAAACCGCTGCCCAAGGCACTCAGCGTAGACGAAGCTGTCCAGCTTGCCAGTTACAAAACTCAGGAAGAACAAAACATCCCAGGGCTGGAGGCACGTGACCACTGCATCACCGAGCTGCTCTACGGTTGCGGCCTGCGGATTGGCGAGCTGGTCGGGCTGGATGCGCGGGCCAGCGGGAAGGCTCTGGGCTGGATTGATCAGGACGCGGGCGAGGCCCATGTGCTGGGCAAGGGTTCAAAAAGGCGAGTAGTGCCGGTTGGCAGCAAGGCCTTGCAGGCGCTGGCCTTGTGGCTGACTGAACGCAGCCACTGGGCGCGTGAAGATGCTGCCTTGTTCATCAATCAGCGTGGTGGCCGGCTGACACCGCAGCACATACGGGTGCGGCTCAAACAACGCTCATTCCAGGCCGGGCTGGCTACACCGGTGCATCCACACATGCTGCGGCATTCATTTGCCAGCCATGTGTTGCAGTCCAGCGGTGATTTGCGCGCCGTGCAGGAACTGCTGGGCCACGCCAGCATCACCACCACGCAGGTTTATACGCGGCTTGACTTTCAGCATCTGGCGGCGGTTTATGACGCGGCACATCCACGGGCAACGAGAGCAACCCACCCAGGCAAAACTGCGACCGGAGCCGAAAACCCGTCAGACCAGCGGCCCGACTCTTGAGGCCCTGGCGCGCCGCAGTGGCAACACCTCGTCGAGCATGAAAACAGCGCGTTTGTCTTCATCCTTCGCAGCGGCCAGCCGAGCTTCGAGCCGCGCCAGCACTTGCTGCGCATCGTTGCCCTGGTAGGGCACCAGCGCATAGGCTACACGTACCTGCGCCACACAGTCCACATGCAGGCCCTTGTAAGGCATGAGGCAACGGGCCACGATGCGCGGCCCGAGTGTGGCGGCTTCTTCGGAGTTGACCGGGCCTTCAACCAGCATGCCAAAGCGCCTTTCGGACAGACGGGCGGCGCTGTCGATTTCGCGCGCAGTTGAAAGCAGGCGCTCGGCCACATGCAAAGGCAGGTCGTCAGAGGCCTTGCGGCCAAAGTCAAGCTGCGTCTGGTCGCTGTTCATGATGTCAATCAGCAGCACCACACTCTGGTGTTTGAGCCGTTCGGAGCGCGCCATCATGCGCATCAGCCGGTGGGCAAACACATGACCGTTGATCAGTCCGGTGGACGGGTCCACCCGGTCCAGGCCGTGAATGCGGCGTATGTTTTCACGTCGGTGCTGGCTGCGCAGCATCAGGATCACCATGATGATGGGCAGCTCGATGGCTACGCCAATCTGCGCGCCGTGCTGGGTCAGAAAGCTTGTTGGCGTCCAGCCCAGGTTGCTTGACGTCAATAGCATGGCAGCTGTCATAACAGGCAAAAAGCCCAGAATCAGCCAGGGTGCAAAACGGTCGCCACGCCGCCAGGCCCAGGCCAGCGCATAAATCCCCAGCAACTGTGGCACAAATATATAAGCCATGAACAGGCTCAGCCGATGCTCCAGTGGCAAAAAGGCCAGTGCTGTGGCCGTCACCACGCCTAACACCGCCACCACTACCAGCAAGCGGTGCAGCCGCAGCGAGCGTTCGGGCAAAGACACCACGGCCGATACAAACATCAGCGTGGCCGCCAGTTCCAGCGTTGGCAGCACCGAGGTGGAGACGTCGTTCCACCAGACCCAGTTGGGCCACAGGTGCAGCCCGGCAATGCCGGTCAGTGTGGCCTGTGTCAGTGCGGTCAGGGTGACGGACAGCGCATAAAAACCATAGGCAGGGTCACGCAAGGACAGGGCACTGATGGCCGAAATAACGGCCGCAAGGCCAGCCAGACCAAAAAAGATGCCCAGAATCAGCGACACACGCTGCTCCGAATGGCTTAGATACGCCTCACTGATGAACTGCAGCGGTGCGCTGAAACCATGGCCATTTTCAAGCCGCAGCAAATAATTTGTCGGTTGTTCGGCCGACAGCGCAATCGGCATCAGCGGGTAGCGATGTGGTACTGGCCAATTGCTGACGGCAATGTGGTCACCGGCTTTTTGCGCGCCCCACTGGTCGGCGGCATCCAGTGTGTAAAGCACTGCACTGTTGATGGACGGATAGGGGATTTCCAGATACCAGCGTTCCTTGTCAGGCGCTGGGGGCACGGTAAAACGTATCCACAGGGCCTGGCCACTGGTCAGCGGGTAAATCGTGCCGCTCTGGGTGGGCTGCCAATTGAGACTGGTGCTCGCCCTGATCTGATCGGGGCCGAGTTTGCCGCTATTGTCAACCCAGTAGTCGCCCCAGTCCTGCAGCGCAGCGGGCTGATTCTGGATGTCCAGGTCAAGCACCGTGCGTGACCAGACCTGCGGGCTGCTTGCTGCGGCCAGCATAAAAAGACCCGCAAACAGCAGCGCTGACAACAGGGCACGACAAGGCATGCCTGCAAAAGCCCGCATGAAAATGGCCTGTCCAATGGTGAAGTACTTAAAAATCATTAGCCGCTGATTGTCGCAAACTCGTGTCAAGTTGCCCATTGCGGTGCCTGCTGCATAAACTCTGCAGGCTGTTTTTCCGTCTGCAGACTGGCCTGTTTTACGGCTTTGACGCCTGCGCGCGGTGGCCCCGCCCGTGTTCGCCAAGCATAAAAACTGCCTTTTTATCGTCTGCCGGTGCCATGGCCAGCCTGTCTTCCAGCCTGGACACCAGATCCAGTGCGTTGGAACCCTGATGTGGCACCAGTGCGTAGGCCACACGCACGTGGGCTACACAATCCACATGCAAACCCTTGTAGGGCATCAGGCAGCGCGCCACGATGCGTGGTCCCAGCGTGGCGGCGTCGTCGGCGCTGAAAGGGCCTTCGACCAGCATGCCAAAACGCCTTTCCGACAGCCGGGCGGCGCTGTCAATTTCTCTTGCGGTGGACAGCAGGCGCTCGGCTACCCGCAGTGGCAACTCGTCAGCCACCTTGCGGCCAAAGTCGCGCTGGGTCTGTTCGCTGTTGATGATGTCGATCAACATCACGGCGCTCTGGTGTTTGAGCCGCTCCGAACGGGCAATCATGCGCACCATGCGCTCCAGAAACACCTGGTCATTGACCAGCCCGGTGGAGGGGTCCATGCGGTCCAGGCCTTTGATGCGCCTGGTGTTTTCGTGCCTGTGGCGACTGCGCAATACCAGCACCGCAAGCATGGCCGGCAGTTCCAGCGCCATGCTGGCATGCACACTTTGTTCGGTCAATACACTCAGTGGTATCCACTGCAGGTAACGTGCAACTGCCAGCGCCAGGCCGAGCGCAAACGGTGCGGCACTCAGCAGCAGCCAGCCGCCAAAACGGTCGCCATGGCGCCAGGCCCAGAAGTTGACCGTCAATATCATCACCAGTACCAGCAGAATGTAAGGCGTCAGCAGTGGCAACCGGATGGCACTGTCGGTGATACCGAGCGCGACTGACAGTGCTGCGCCCATGGCCATCACCAGCCAGGCCAGCGCATTCAGCGTTTTTGATCGCTGCCTCAGTGACACGATGCTGGTGCTGAGCAGCAGAACACTCATCAGCATCCAGCTTGCCAGCACCACCAGCGCGCGGTCTGCCCACCAGGGTGAGTCTGGCCACAAATGCAGCGCGGCAACACCGGTGATGGCGGCCTGTGTCAAACCTACCAGTGCCGAGCAGGCGGCGTAATATAGATAGGCGCGGTCTTTCAGGTACAGCGCACCAGCCAGACCGATGGCGACACCAAGCAAGGCCAGACCAAAATAACTGCCCAGAAACAGCGAGACCAGCTGTTCGTTGCGCAGCACCCCAGCCGCATCGACCACCTGCAGCGGCGCACTGAAACCCTGGGCATTGTTGATGCGCAAAAGGAAATGTGTGGGGGCGTCTGCATTCATGGCCAGTGTCAGCAGCGGAAACCGGTGGGGTGTCGGCCATTGATTGACGCTTGTCAGGTCACCGGTGTGTTGTGCTGTCCACTGGCCTTGTGGATTCTGTGTGTAAAGCGAAGCGCTGTCCAGCGCGGGGTAGGGGATTTCAAGCAGCCAGCTTTCGGCCCCGGCCGTAGGCGGCAGCGTAAAACGTATCCATAGCGACTCGCGCGCTTTCAAAGGGTAAATGCCCTTGGGCGGCGGTGAGTTCCAGGTGCGCCCGGTATCAGCGCTGACTTGTTCCGGGCCCAGTCTGGAGCCGGTGTTGTTGTCAATCCAGTAGCTGCTGAGCTCAGTCAGGCTGGGCGGAGCGGGTTTTTCCGCAGGAGTTTGTTGTGCTGCGGCTGGCTGCAGCAGGCCTGATGCAGCCAGCCACAACAATAAACAGCTCAAAAAACTGGTCAGCGCTCGGGTACAGGCGGCTGCTGGGCCAATGTGCGCCATTTGTCGCAAAAACCGCAGGTAAATGTAGCTAAAAGCCATCAAGGCATTGTGACTAATTTTCTTACGTAATCCTTTTATGTTGGCTAAGGTGACTGGTCGGCTGTCTTTTTCCTGCACATGCTCAAGCCGCGACAATAGACGCATGAAATCAATACGACTCAGAGAAGGCAAGGAGCGCTCTTTGCAGCGCCGTCACCCGTGGATTTTTGATGGCGCCATCGCCAAAGGCGGCGGTGATGCAGGTGAAACCGTACGTGTGGAAAGCCATGAGGGCCGGTTTTTGGGCTGGGCCGCCTTCAGCCCAAGCTCCAAAATCCGCGCACGGGTCTGGAGTTTTAATGAGGCTGAACGCATTGATGCTTCTTTTTTTGCAGCCAACATTGCCCGTGCGATCAATGCAAGAGCACTGTTTGACATAAGAAGTGACGGTGTGAGGCTGATTCACGGTGAATCAGACGGCCTGCCTGGCCTGGTGGTGGACCGTTACGGCGACACGCTGGTGGCGCAGTTTTCAAGCTGCGGCTCCGAGCGCTGGAAAAGCGTGATTGTTGAGGCGCTGCTGGCGCAAACCGGGTTGACGCGGCTTTATGAGCGTTCAGACGCGAGTGTGCGATCACTTGAGGGTCTGCCTGAGGCGACGGGATGGCTGGCTGGCTCGGGCGACACCGGCATCACCATTTCGGAACACGACTGGAGGCTGAGCCTGGACGTTGCCGAAGGCCATAAAACCGGGTTTTACCTTGACCAGCGCGACAGTCGGCAAAAGTTTGCCAGTTATGCCAAACGCCTGAAGTTCAAACGTGTACTCAACTGTTATTGCTACACCGGCGGTTTTACCGTGGCCGCCCTGGCGGGTGGTGCTGAACATGTGACCTCGATCGATTCCTCGGGCCCGGCGATTGAACGTGCAGTGGCCAACGTGGCACTCAATGGCTTTGATGCCAGCCGAAGCACCATGCGGGACGCCGATGTCAATGCTGCACTGCGCCAGTACATCGTGGATGGCATGACCTTTGACGCCATCGTGCTTGATCCGCCCAAGTTTGCACCCACTGCAGCCCACGCGGACCGTGCTGCCAGGGCCTACAAAGACATCAACCGGCTGGCACTGCAGATTCTGGAGCCGGGCGGCGCGCTGTTTACCTATTCATGCTCGGGCGGCATCAGCGCTGACCTGTTTCACAAAATCGTTGCGTCGGCAGGCATTGATGCCGGTGTGGACGCTTTTATCAGCGAAAGAATGGGCGGCGCACCTGATCACCCGATGACGGTCAATTTCCCGGAAGGGGAATACCTCAAGGGGCTGGTGCTGGTCAAAAAATAGCCAAAAATACTGTTTGTGCTCAGTGGCGTTTACCCATCACCAAGTCCCGTGTTTGTCCAGCCTGGCCTGCCAGGCGGCTGACGATGCTGCCGAGCTTGCGCAAACTGTTGTCCACTTCCGTGCTGTAAGGCCAGCCACAACTGATGCGCAGGTAATGGTCAAAGCGTTGTGAGTTTGAAAACAGCCAGCCTGGCGCGACCAGGATGTTGGCCTCCAGCGCCTGGTCAAAAACCGGCCGGGATGACATGTGCTGTGGCAGTTCAACCCACAAGGCCAGTCCGCCATCGGGCAGATTCAGGCGTGTGCCTGCCGGAAAGTATGTGGCAATCGACTCGGCTGTCCAGGCGCGCTGCACCGCCAGTTTGCTGCGTAGCGCGCGCAGATGGCGGTCATAACTGCTGGACGCCATGAAGTCTGCAGCCGCCAGTTGCCCCAGTTCTTCATTGTTGCGGGTTTGTGCGTACTTCAGCATTTCGACCCGCGCCTGCCAGCGGCCTGCGCTGATCCAGCCCAGCCGCATATTGGGTGCCAGTATCTTGTGCAGCGAGGTGCAAAAAATCACCTGCCCACGTGTGTCCCAGGACTTGATCGCGCGCGGGGCCGCCTGGCTGGTGCTGTGGTGACTGCGATTGAGCAGCTCGCTGTAGGTGTCGTCTTCAATCAGCGCGATGTCGTGGTTTTCACACAGGCTCAGCAGCGCCTGTTTGTTTGCGTCCGGCATGATGCTGCCAAGCGGGTTCTGCAGGTGCGGCACCACCACCACCGCCTTGATGCCAGGGTAGGTACGCAGCGCCAGCTCCAGTGCTTCAATCGACAGACCGGTCTCCGAACTGGTCGGAATCTCCAGCGCGCGCATGTTCAGGCTTTCCAGAATCTGCAGCAGGCCGTAAAAAGTGGGCGACTCGACGGCAATGGTGTCACCCGGCTGGGCCACGGCACGCAGCGCAATGTTCAGCGCTTCTATACAGCCATTGGTCACCTGTATGTCTTCTGGCGACAGGGCCAGGCCTATGCTCACGGCGCGCCTGGCCAGCACGGTGCGGAAATATTGCGAACCCCTGGCAGGGGATGAGTCCACAAACACCTCGGGTTTGCGCCTCAATGCGCGAATCGCTGCGTTTTTCAGCGCCGCGCCCGGATACAGCTCGGGCGCGCAGCGGGCAACTGAAAAGTTGCTGGTAATCGCCTGCGAACGCCTGCGCGCTACAAATTCCGAAACACGGGTGTGGATGCCAACATACTGCGCCGGATCAGGTGCCACATCCAGTTTGGGTTCGGCCAGCCGCGCCAGCGTGCTGCGCCTGGGGTGGCGCACAAAGTAGCCGGAGCGCGGCCTGGCCTCCAGCCAGCCTTCACTTTCAAGCTGGCGGCTGAACTGCAGCGCAGTTGACAGGCTCACGTCATGCTTTTGCATCAGCAGACGCAAACTGGGCATGCGGTCGCCCGGTAGCAGCGAGCCGGCTTGAATCACACCCCGGTAATGTGATGCCAGCCGCTGGTAAATCGGTTCGTGGCTGGCCGGTGACGGGGTATGGAGCAGGGTCATAAGCTGATATTGGCCGGAGTCAGGTCACAAAAACAGATACAGAAACAGCAAAAATCAACCATAACAGATGGCTGGCAGTGCATCTGTTCCGGTCATCAAAAGCCCTGGCTGTGGCTGTTGTGATGGGCTTGATTTACCTAGCATCAAAGCTCTCTTCACTATCTGAAAGACCTGCTCATGACTGCAATTGCCCCACCCCTTTGTCAAAGGCCAACACACCAGTTGCTGGCTGGCCAGACGCTGCATCTGTATCTTGATCGCGCAAGTGGCATCCAGATAGAGCAGGGTGCCATCAGGCTGGTGACCCACGAGTGGGTGGCCGAGCGTTGTGTGCCCATGACACAGCGTCTGGACGCCGGTGCGTCCTATGAGCCTGCTGCATCCGGCTGGGTGTTTTTGCAGGCCTTGCCGGGTGGATCGGTGCGCTTTTGCATGGTCAGCCGCCCGGCTTTTCTTGCGGTGTGTTTTGCCCGGCTTTTGCATGTTTCGGGTGTGCTTCGGGTTTTTCGTCCCATACTGAAAGGCAGAAAGGTTTTTCAATGAACACGAGACAAGCTGTATTTGAACAATTCGCCAGTGAACTGGCTTATCCGCTGGATCAGGACATTCTGGTGGGCGGCAATTACCGTGCCGCCATCCGGCATGGCGACACGGTTTATGTCAGTGGCCAGTTGCCGCGCAATGGCTCGCAGGTGATGTTGCCGGGGCGTGTGGGTGAAGCGCTCACGCTGGCCCAGGCGCAACAGGCCGCCCGCATTTGCGTTTTGCGCGCCTTGCATGTGCTGCACCGGCAACTTGGCTCGCTGGATACGCTTGCACAGGTGCTGCAAATGACGGTTTATACCCAGAGCGCCGCTGATTTCACCCAGCAAAGTGAGGTGGCGGACGCCGCATCCAGCATGTTGCAGGCCGTGCTGGGCGAGGCAGGCATTCATTCCAGAACTTCGGTCGGTGTGTACCAGTTGCCCAAAAATGCATCGGTGGAGCTGAATCTGACGGTGGCGCTGCATTCGTCGCTCTGAGAACGTGAACACTTGCTGAAGGTGGCGGAAGCATCCGAGGCGCTAAACTTTGCATTTTGGCGGTTCGTCCCAATATGCGTGGAGCGAATTCCGCATTTCGGCATCCTGTTTTAGGCGCACATCATGAGTTTGATTCCTGTCACCATCCTCACCGGCTTCCTGGGCTCGGGCAAAACCACCCTGCTCAAACGTATATTGACCGAGGCCCACGGCCAGAAAATTGCCGTCATTGAAAACGAGTTTGGCGAAGAAAACATCGACAACGAAATCCTGGTCAATGACACCCAGGAAAACATCATCCAGATGAACAATGGTTGCATCTGCTGCTCGATTCGTGAAGACTTGCGTGAAACCCTGCAATTGCTGGCCGCCAAAAAACGCAAGGGATTGCTTGATTTTGAGCGTGTGGTGATTGAGACCACCGGTCTGGCCGACCCTGGACCGGTTGCTCAAACCTTTTTTATGGACGAAGAGATTGCCGAGCAATACCTGCTGGATTCGATTTTGACGCTGGTTGATGCCAAACATGCCGCTACCCAGCTCAATGACCGGCAGGAAGCGCGCCGCCAGATCGGTTTTGCCGATCAGATTTTCATCAGCAAGACCGACCTGGTGGCTGAGGACGAAGTCAAGGCGCTGATGCACAGGCTGACACACATGAACCCGCGGGCCCCGCAAAAAGCCGTGCATTTTGGTGAAGTCGCCATCAAGGACGTGTTTGACCTGCGGGGCTTCAACCTCAATGCCAAACTCGATATTGATCCGGACTTCCTCAAGGCGGACGAGCACGACCATGCGGCGCATGACCATGACCATGAGCACGGTGAGAATTGCGAGCATCCTTCGCATGCGCATGAAGGCCACGGTCAACATCATCACGATGATGTCAAAAGTTTTGTTTTTCGCTCGGACAAAGCCTTCAGCCCGGCCAAGCTGGAAGACTTTCTGGGTGCCGTTGTCAACATCTATGGTCCGCGCATGTTGCGTTACAAGGGAGTTCTCAACATGCAGGGCACCGAGCGCAAGGTGATTTTCCAGGGGGTTCACCAATTGATGGGCAGTGACCTGGGGCCGGCCTGGGCCGAGGGCGAGACCAAAACCAGCAAGATGGTGTTTATCGGCATCGATTTGCCTAAAGATATTTTCATTCAGGGTCTGGAGCAATGCCTGGTTTGATGTAGGCTGTCCGCACTTTGTGCAAAAAACGCTGATTGGCGTGGTGGAGCCATATGTTTGTATCGATTCTCCAACGTTTGGGCCTGAAAGGCGCACGCCGTGGCGGTGAGCCGCTACAATCGCGCGCCGACCAAAATACCCGGACCGCTGAATCGGGAGGTGAGCAAGGCCGCAAGCCGCTTGAAGCCGGTTCCAGATTTCATGCCCAGGCTGCTTCCGATAAGAAACAAACCGTAAAAGCCCCAGCGAAGAATTCCAAGGTGCCCGCCGTTACCAATTCCGCCAAAGCCAAAACGACGTCAGTTGCTGCCCCAAAGGCGGTTCAACCCGTCGTGAAAGCCAAGGCTGGCAGCGGGCCTGCGGCATTGCTGAAAACTGGCGCGACGCCTGCCAAGGCAAAACCGGATTCGC
>JAZKIK010000242.1:0-2199 GCA_040384925.1 Pseudomonadota bacterium
GCTTCTTCCT
This sequence comes from Pseudomonadota bacterium, assembly GCA_040384925.1. Taxonomy (GTDB): domain Bacteria; phylum Pseudomonadota; class Gammaproteobacteria; order Burkholderiales; family Burkholderiaceae_C; genus Polaromonas. The sequence continues at coordinate 11 of JAZKIK010000242.1, forward strand.
GGGAGGGTTCCACCACATACCAGCCGCGCCGGCTGCTGACAGTGACAATGCCGCGGGCTGCAAGCTGGTTGAGTGCTTCCCGCACGATGGTGCGGCTGCAGTCAAACAGCATGGCGAGCTGCTGCTCGCCAAGGCGCGAGCCGGGAGCGAGCTTTTGCGCCATCACCGCTTCGATGATGCGCTTGCTGATATCGGAAGAGCTTGCCATTGGGTTACTTTAAGTGACTTTTCCGCAGTTTGGTATACAAGTTTCGTATGCCAAATAAGGGTGATCCCGGATATGGCTGGGTCGATGGAGAACGCTGTTTGATCGCTGTTTGATTACTGTGGCAAGTCTCCGGCGGGCCGGCCCAGCCATTTCATGGAGATTTTGTCGAGATCACCGTTTTTTCGGGCCTCGGCGATGATGCCGTTGACGGTCAGGCGCAGGGAGTCTTCCCCCTTGGGCACACCAATATAGTTGGGGCTTTCCTTGAGCAGCAGCTTGTATTCCACTTTCAGCTGCGGATTCTTTTTGACAAGCTCGGCTATGACCGACGCGCCTGTGGCTATCAACTGGATTTGCCCTGCGTTGAACGCGGCCACAGTCTTGAAGTTATCGTCAAAGCGCCGCACGTCAGTGTTGGGAGGGATGACCTTGTTCAGTTCCTGGTCTTCTACCGAGCCGCGCGTTACGGCAATGGTTTTGCCTGACAGGTCGGTAAAGCTCTTGATGTTCAGGGTTTTTGGGCCGAACACAGCCTGAAAAAAAGGTGAATACGCAGCCGCAAAATCAATCTGCTTTTCGCGATCCGGGTTCTTACCCAGAGTGGCAATTACCAGGGAGGCTTTTTTGGACAGCAGATATGGAATGCGGTTGCCGCTGCTGACGGGAATCAGATCCACAGTCACGCCCAGCTTGGCACCGATGTAGTTGGCCACGTCAACGTCCAGGCCTTGTATTTTGAAGTCAGAACCCATTGAACCGTAGGGCGCGAAGTCGGGCGGGACTCCAATCGTGATCTTTTTGTTCTTCAGGATGGTGTCCAGCAGGGTTTGCGCCTGAGCACCCAGAGGCAATATGAAGGTGGCTGCAGTCAGCGCCAGGGTGCAGAGGGATCTAATATTTGTCATGACAAACCTTCACAATAGTTGATGGATTCAATCGGTTTTAAAGCCCGACTCTTGAGTCTATACATGTGTATGCAATTCCTGAGCCGGGATTTACCATGCCAGTCCAAAAGCTGCATCCAGGCCTGATTGCTGGCTGAAACCAGAAAAATGAGTCCCAATACCTTGACTGGTATACAAGTGTTGCGCACCAATCTGGTGTTGCTTGCTGAAAGCATGCGCCAGTTTGGGGTCTCTGGAGTGCTGGCTGCACTAAGAACGTGTTCGTTGTGGCCGCATGGCCCGGCCCGCAGACACAACCGGCCCGTCACCTAAGTGACGCGGCTGGTGTCTTCCCCAATGCCATCCGGCGGGGCGGCCGCTAGGCTTGTGGACAAGGAGATTCATTCCATGCACCCCGCGCATTTCAAGTTCTGGCCCAAACGCCTGCCGCACAGCATCACACCGCCCGCCACCTCGCTCTGGCACAACCTGGCCATCAATGCCCTGCGCTTTCCCGACAAAACGGCGCTGGTGTTTTTTGACCAGGTTTTCAGTTATGCAGAAGTCATGCAGAAAGCTGAACGGCTGGCTGCGCGCCTGCATGGCCTGGGCGTCAAAAAGGGCGACAGGGTCATTCTGTACATGCAAAACTCCCCACAATGGGTGATTGCACACTTTGCCATACTGCGCGCCAACGCCGTGGTCGTGCCCGTCAACCCCATGAACCGGGCTGAAGAACTCAAGCACTACATCACCGACCCCGACGCCAAAGTTGCCATTGCCGCCGCCGATCTGGCACCTGAGCTGGTCAGGGCCAATGCGCAGCTTGAGGCCGCCGGGCAGTTGTCGAGCCTGATCGTGTCGCACTACAGCGATGGTTTTGACCTGAAAACCAGCGCCAGCAGCATGCCCGAAGCCTGGCGAGCCTGGCTGGGTACACAACATGAAATGCCAGCATTGCCCGGTGGCACGGTGCTGGACTGGGCTGATGCCATCAACAACGATCTGCCGCTGCCAGAACACACAGCCACACCTGTCGACCTGGCCGTGCTGCCCTACACCAGCGGCACCACCGGCCTGCCCAAGGGCTGCATGCA
>JAZKIK010000243.1:0-2866 GCA_040384925.1 Pseudomonadota bacterium
AGGCCAGCGCGCAACAGAAGGCCGAACGCCTTGGGATTCGCCATGTACGGGGTGACTGCACACCCGAGGCCAAGCTGGATCGGTTGCGGATTTTGCAGCAGCAGGGCCACAAGGTGCTGATGGCCGGTGACGGGTTGAACGATGGGCCAGTTCTGGCCGGTGCCCATGTGTCGATCGCAATGGGTTCCGCCGTGCCTCTTGCGCAGGCGCGCTCTGACTTTGTCATGCCCGGTGCCAGACTTTTGATGCTGCCTGCGATGCTGCTCCAGGCCAGACGAACCATGCGTATCGTGCGCCAGAACCTTTGTTGGGCGGCCGCCTACAACGCCGTTTGTGTGCCGCTGGCATTGGCAGGGTGGCTGCCGGCCTGGCTGGCCGGCCTGGGCATGGCGCTCAGTTCATTGCTGGTGATTGCCAATGCGGCGCGTTTGTCGCGATTTTCAGAAAAATTGCAGGAGCCGGGCTGATGGACATTCTTTTTCTGCTGGTTCCGGTATCGGTTCTGCTAGCGCTGGGTGTGATGGGCTTGCTGGCCTGGGCGGTCTGGTCTGGCCAGTTTGAGGATGTGGAAAAAGAAGGGCAGCGCATCTTTCTTGATGACCTGCAAAAACCGCCTGAAGGCAGCTGATAGCTGATTCAAGTCTTTCTCAGCCCAAACCCGTCGGCAGGCCAGGCCTTGCACCCGTGTCATCCCGGACTTGATCCGGGATCCATCGCTGATGAGTCACCGTCCGTGAAAAATGCAGACATCTTCGCTTGCATATGCCGTCTGGATTGCGGGTCAAGCCCGCAATGACCGTGACTTGGCACATCCCTTTGCACTGACTCTCTGAGCAATCGTGGCCAGCTTGATCCACGTCAACACCGCCAGGAGCTCACAAAAGGATACTGAATGTTAATTCAGGCAACAGAGGAGTCTTAATGAGTGCCGTACTTTCAGGCGTGCCCGTGCACGCATCACAGCGGGTCTGGTCCGCGTCAAAGGCCACCGTTTACAACGACAAGGTGGTGCGCCAGTTCACCGTCATGGCAGTGGTATGGGGAGTGGTCAGCATGCTGGTGGGTGTGTTTATCGCCGCCCAGATGGCTTGGCCGGAGCTTAACTTTGGCATACCCTGGTTGTCATTTGGCCGCCTGCGTCCGCTGCATACCAATGCGGCCATTTTTGCCTTTGGCGGTTGCGCACTTTTTGCCACCAGTTATTACGTGGTACAGCGCACCTGCCAGGTGCGTGTCATTTCTGACAAGCTTGCGGCCTTTCACTTCTGGGGCTGGCAGGCCGTGATTGTGGCTGCGGCGGTTTCCTTGCCCATGGGTTTTACACGCGGCAAGGAATACGCTGAGCTTGAATGGCCAATTGCCATCCTGATCACCCTGACCTGGGTGGCTTATGCCGTGGTGTTCTTTGGCACTGTGGGCATTCGCAAGGTCAGGCATATTTATGTGGCCAACTGGTTTTATGGCGCTTTCATCATTGCTGTGGCTTTGCTGCACATCGTCAATGCCGCCGTGGTTCCTGCAGGCTGGATGAAGTCTTATTCGGCTTATGCGGGTGTTCAGGACGCAATGGTGCAGTGGTGGTATGGCCACAATGCAGTCGGTTTTTTTCTGACCGCCGGCTTTCTGGGCATCGTTTATTACTTCATCCCCAAGCAGGCCGAGCGGCCGGTTTATTCATACCGGCTGTCCATCGTCCACTTCTGGGCGCTGATCTTCACCTATATGTGGGCCGGTCCGCACCATCTGCACTACACGGCGCTGCCTGACTGGACACAGTCGCTGGGCATGGTGTTTTCACTGATTCTTCTGGCACCGAGCTGGGGCGGCATGATCAACGGCGTGATGACACTGTCTGGTGCCTGGCACAAGCTGCGTGAAGACCCGATTCTGCGTTTCATGATTGTGGCGCTGTCCTTCTATGGTATTGCCACGTTTGAAGGCCCGATGATGTCCATCAAAACGGTCAATGCGCTGTCGCACTACACCGACTGGAATATTGCCCACGTCCATGGCGGCACGCTGGGCTGGGTTGGTTTTATCTCGATGGGCGCGCTGTATTACCTGGTGCCGCGCATGTTCGGCCAGAAAAAAATGCACAGCATCAAGGCGATCGAGGTGCATTTCTGGATTGCCACCATAGGCATCGTCCTGTACATCGCCGCCATGTGGATCTCCGGTGTGATGCAGGGTCTGATGTGGCGCGCCATCAATGCCGATGGATCACTGACCTACACCTTTGTCGAGAGCGTGAAGGCCACCTACCCGTTTTATGTGGTGCGCTTTTTTGGCGGTGTGCTTTACCTGAGCGGCATGGTTCTGATGGCCTGGAACGTTGCCATGACGGCACTGGCCGGCAAGGCCGCTGATGCAGCCATTCCCACTCCGCTGGCCCACGCTTGAACCCACGATAGAAAGAAAAAATCATGTCTTTCTCACACGAAAAAGTCGAAACCAACAATCTGCTGATGATCGTGTTGATCCTGCTGGTCGTCGCAGTCGGTGGTCTGGTTGAAATTGTTCCGCTGTTTTTTCAGAGGTCCACCACCCAGCCGGTCAAGGGTCTCGTGCCTGATTCACCACTCAAAATCGCGGGTCGCGATATTTATGTGCGTGAAGGTTGTTACAACTGCCATTCGCAGATGATCCGTCCACTGGTGGCAGAAACCCTGCGTTACGGCCACTACTCGGTCGCCGGAGAGTTCGTTTATGACCATCCGTTTCAGTGGGGCAGCAAACGCACGGGGCCAGACCTGCACCGTGTAGGCGGCAAATACAGCGACGACTGGCAGCGCCTGCACCTGATCAGCCCGCGTGATCTGGTGCCCGAATCAATCATGCCGGCCTACCCCTGGCTTGAAAAAACACC
>JAZKIK010000244.1:0-6224 GCA_040384925.1 Pseudomonadota bacterium
CGGTGTGCAGGCGTTTGCCGGCGTCGCCCACCAGTTGGGTCAGGCGGGCCTCGATATTGAGGTGAACGTCTTCCAGATCGAGTTTCCATTCAAATGCGCCGGATTCAATTTCACTGGTGATCTGCGCCATGCCGGTTTTGATGGCATGGTGGTCTTCAGCCTTGATGATGCCTTGCGCCGCCAGCATGTCGGCATGCGCCAGGGAGCCGGTGATGTCAGCCTGCCACAGGCGTTTGTCAAAAAACACGCTGGCGGTATAGCGTTTGACCAGATCACTCATGGGTTCTGAAAACAGGGCAGACCAGGCTTGGGACTTTTTGTCGAATTGATTCACGTCGGGCTTTCTTTGGAGGCGGGCAGGCAGTCAGTCAGCACTGACTTGCTGGAATGGATGGACAAGCGCTTGCAGGCGCGGTTTTTAACGGTGTTTTGCCGGGGCTGCTGCTGCTTTGGATGTGGTGCAATACTTGGGCGTTTGATTTTATCTGGCAGCCGGGCCTGCCGGCACACCACCCAATGACACGACCACCTGACTTGCCACCCGCAGAAGTCCAGCCCCTCTTTCAGGAGTCCACGCTGATTGGCGGCAGTAGCTCTGCCGACGCGTCCGCACGCCTGCGCCCCAAGGCCAGCGGCAGCATGTTTGACGCCTGCCATGTTGGTGTGGTGCTGCGCGCCGTGCTGTTTGTGGAGTCCGTGGTGGCGGTGGCCGCCATGTTTGGCGCGATCGGGCCAGCCGACTGGCTGCTGCGGTTTTCATTGCTCACTGGCGGCGTGTTGCCGGCCACGCTGGCCTGGCTGATTGCCGCCTGCGCGCTTAAAACGCGCTTGATGAAACTGCAGCCGCATTTTCAGTGGCTGGCTGGCATTGCGCTGGGCGCTGCGGCGGGTTTGTACGGCTGCGCGCTGCTGACAATGATGAGTCTGGTGTTACCCGCGCCCTGGTGGGCCAGCGCGGCGGCGGGGGCGCTGCTTTCGGGCATGGTGCTGACCGGGCTTTACTGGCGGGCCAAGGCACGTACACCGGCTGCCACGGCGGCGCGGCTGTCAGAACTGCAGTCGCGCATCCGGCCGCACTTTTTGTTCAACACACTGAACAGTGCAATTGCGCTGGTGCGGGCCGAGCCGCGCAAGGCCGAATCGGTGCTGGAAGACTTGAGTGAGCTGTTTCGCAGCGCACTGGCCGACCCGGCAGAATCTGTCACCCTGGAGCAGGAAATCGCGCTGGCCCGGCGTTATCTGGCGATTGAAGAAATCCGTTTTGGCGAACGCCTGCGCATAGAGTGGAATCTGGACCCGCACGCAGCCCAGGCCAAACTGCCGCCGCTGCTGCTGCAACCGCTGGTGGAAAACGCCATTCGCCACGGGGTGGAACCCAGTGCCAGCGGCGCGCAACTCAAGATATCAACCGTGCGGCGCGGCAGTGTGGTGATTGTCAAGGTCACCAATTCATGTCCGGCCGGTGTTGGCGAGCGCGGCCACGGCCTGGCGCTGGCCAATGTGCGCGACAGGCTGCTGCTGCTGCATGATGTGCAGGCGCGTTTTCAGACTGTGTTCAAGGACGGCGTTTTTCAGGTTCGACTGGAGGTACCGGCGTGATGTTAAAAGTTCTGGTGGTGGATGATGAAACCCTGGCCCGGTCACGCCTGCGGTTTTTGCTGGGTGACTGCACTGCGCCCGGCACCGATGTGATTGAAGAGGCGGCCAACGCCGTGCAGGCCATGACGGCGCTGCAGCGCCAGGCTTTTGATGTGGTGCTGCTTGACATTCGAATGCCAGGCGCTGACGGTATGGTGCTGGCCCAGAACATAGCCAGGCTACCGGGAGCGCCTGCCGTGGTGTTTGTAACTGCCCATGCCGAACACGCCGTGCAGGCCTTCGAGATCAATGCAATCGACTACCTGACCAAACCCGTCCGGCTTGAAAGGCTGCAGCAGGCGCTGCAAAAAGTAGAGCGGATGATGCAGTCAGAACGGGTGCAGGAGCCTGGCTCGCCCGAGAAAATACTGATTATTCAGGACCGGGGCCGTACCGAGCGTGTGCCCTTGTCCGAAGTGCTGTATCTGAAAGCCGAACTCAAATACGTTACCGTACGCACCGCCAGCCGCAGCTACATCCTGGACGGCTCCCTGAGCGAACTTGAAGACAAATACGCTGGCCAGTTCATGCGAATCCACCGTAACGCCCTGATAGCACGCCGCGCCGTGCGTGCGCTTGAAAAGCATTACGACCCTGAAGAAGGTGAAGGCTGGGCCGTGCGCCTGAACGGCATAGACGAACTGCTGGCCGTGTCGCGGCGGCAGTTGAGTGCGGTGCGTGAGGCGATTTCCGGGCGCGGCGGCTAAGCTTCCTGTCACTTCAAAGCCGGAAACCGTCATGCCCGTGAAGGCGTTTGTCCAGTAGTCAGCAGCCATCCAGAAAGCCAGATTTGAAATTCATACACGCAGCAGACCTGCATATCGACAGCCCCATGCGCGGGCTCAACAGTTACGACGGTGCCCCGGTTGAGTTGCTGCGCGGTGCCACGCGGCGCGCCCTGACCGGGCTGGTCGAGCTGGCGCTGCGTGAAAAGGTGGATCTGGTGCTGTTGGCCGGGGACATTTTTGACCGTGACCTGGGTGACTTCAGCGCAGCGCTTTTTTTCAGGCAGCAGATGGCGCGGCTCACCACTGCCGACATCAGGGTGTTTGTGGTCAAGGGCAACCACGATGCCGAAGGGCAGATCAGCAAACGCCTGCCCGATTTGCCCGGCATGCATTTTTTCAGCGCCCGTGCCGCAGAGGTGATTGACTTGCCAGCGCTGGGCGTGGCCGTGCATGGCAAAAGTTTTCCTGAGCGGGTGGTGCTGGACGACCTGGTGCCGTCCTATCACGATGCCGTGCCTGGCCGTTTCAACATTGGCATGTTGCACACCAGCCTGACCGGCCGGCCTGGCCATGACCCCTATGCGCCCACAACAATTGAAGCGCTGGCAAGCAAGAACTACGACTACTTTGCGCTCGGCCACATCCACCAGCGCGAAGTTGTTCGTGATGCCCATCCACGTATTGTTTTTCCGGGCAATCTGCAGGGCAGGCACGTCAACGAGACCGGTTCCAAAGGCTGCGAGCTGGTCACGGTGGAAGGCGGCGCCATTACCAGCGCCGAGCACATCAGCCTGGATGTGGTGCGCTGGCACCACCTGATGCTTGACCTTGGCGGCCTGAACGATCTGACCGCGCTGGCCACGCGCTTTCAGCAAACCTGCCGCGCTGCGACTGAAAACCAGCCCGAACACCTGCACGCCATGCGTGTGACGGTACATGGCGAATCAGCGCTGGCGGCTCTTGAGGCGCGTGACCCCGGCAGCCTGGCTGTGGCCATTCAGGTTGCGACGCAGGAGTTTGAAGGCGCGCAGGTCTGGATAGAGTCCGTCAAACTTGCGCTGCGCTTGCCGATCGACAGGCTGGCAGCAGCGCAGCGCCCCGATGCGGTGGGGGAGGTGATAAGGCTTGTGGATGAATTGCTGGCTGACGAGGCCGCGCTGCAAGCCTGGGCTCTTGAAAACATTGACAGACTGCCTGGCCTGCCGGCCGAGCTGGCAGATATGGCGATGGACAAACAAACGGCGGCGGACTTGAAGGTTTTTCTGGCTGATGCAGAAGCGACTGTCCTGTCGACGCTGACGACGGCCTCCAGTTTTTCTCCCTCTCCCTCTGGGAGAGGGTTGGGGTGAGGGCTGGCGGCCTACAAAAAACCACAGCCATATGCCTGTGCCGCTGGCCCCCACCCCACGGGAGAGGGCGCAAGACATCAAGCCTTTTATGTCTCGTGCGTCCATCCCACAGGCACAGATTACTATCATTTTTATAAAAAGATCCTGCCACCATGCAACTGACTGAACTCCATCTGAAAGCCTTTGGCCCGTTTACCGACCAGGTTTTGCCGCTCGGTACGGGCGCGCAGCGGCTGGTGCTGGTGTATGGTTTGAATGAGGCGGGCAAGTCGTCGGCGCTGCGGGCCATCGCCGGTTTGCGCTTTGGCATTGACCCGCGCAGCAAAGACCGGTTTGTGCATGACTATGCCCAGATGCGCGTAGGCGGAGTGTTTGTCGATGCACAGGGACAAACTTATTCGTTGATGCGGCGCAAGGGCACTGGTGTCACGCTCAAGTTTGCGGACTTTGCAAACGGCGGTGTTGAACTGCCCAGGCCCGTGCCAGCCGCCGTCAACCAGTTGTTGAGCGGCGGTTTGTCTGCGGACGACTACAGAACCATGTTTGGACTCGACCACGCAGCCCTGCGTGCAGGCGGCGCGGCGCTGGCAAGAGGCGAGGGCGAGACAGGCGCCGCACTGTTTGAAGCCAGTGCAGGTGCAGGCGATGTGCAAAAAATGCTGGCTGAACTGGATGCCTCAGCCAAAAAGTTCTTCATGCCCGCTGCCAACGCCAGAAATGCCCGCATCAACCAGGCGCTGGCTGACTATAAAAACCATCACGAGGATTACAAAAAAGCCCAGATCAAACCCGCCCGCTGGGAGGCCGCAGACAGTGCACAAAAGGAGGCACGCAAGGCGCTGGACCTCGCCAGGCAGGAACTGCAAAACCACCAGAGTCAGCTGTCTTTATGCCGCGAGCTGATCGCCGTCGCGCCCATTCTGGCCGCGCTGGACCATGCCAGCGGCGTTAGTGAATCACTGGCTGCCCAGCCGCTGCTGCCCGACAACGCGGCAGCTGTCAGGGCTGCGGCGCAGGCCGGTCTGCTTGAAGCTGTGGCCGATGCTGCCCGGCATGCCGAATCAGCCGCCGCCCAGCGTGATCTACTGTCACAACTGGCACCTGACCCGGCGATTCTGGCTGTTGGCCAGTCGGTGTCTCGGCTGCAGGCGTCGGCAGGTGCCGTGTCGCAATTGCGTGGCCAGATCGCGCTGGCGCAGGCTGATATCAGCAATGCAGCACAAACTTTTGAAAACCTCGCCACCCGCATAGACCCGACGGCAGGCCCTGCCGCATTGCTGAAATCTGCACCCAGCGCCACAGCCATTGCGCATATCCAGACCTGCATGGCCGCGCTGGAGCAAACTGGCCGCGCTCTGGCCCAGCACCAGCAGGATGCGCCCGCGCCAGCCGCCATGGACAGCCAGACCATGGCACCCGTGCCAGACCTTGCCGTCCAGACCGGCCTGCGCATTGCCTTGGCGGACCTTGCGCAAAACAACAGCCAGTTGTTGGTCCTGAGCAAACTGCCAGCAGATATCAAAGTCGCACAGCGCCTGGCCAGCCAGAAGCTTGCTGAAACCGGCTTGCCAGACGAGGCCACGGCCCGGCACGTTCGGCCCTTGCTGGGTGCCGAGATCGACAAGGCCATCCAGCAAAGCACTGCGCTGAGCAGCGAAGCTGCAGAAAAAGTCAAACGTATAGATGAAATGCAGACCGCCATGGGCGAATTGCAGCGTGAAATTGCCGATTTGCTGGCCCAGGGCCATGTGCCGACACACGATGAAGTCCGGCAGGCCAGAGCCGAGCGGCAACATGGCTGGGCGCTTGTTCGGGCTTCGTATATAGAAGGCAGTGTGGTCAAGCCCGGCGATCTGGCCGTGTTCACTGAAGGAAAATCGCTGCCTGAAGCTTATGAAAAATCGGTGGAACACGCCGACAGCGTGATGGACAGTCTGGCCCGCGACACCAGCCGCGTCAGCAAACTCGAAGCTGCCAGACGCCGTGAAGGTGACCTTAAACGTGACCTGCAGCAGAGGCACGATGAAATCACCAGCATAGCCACGCAGCAAACCGTATTGCAGCAACGCTGGACACAAACCCTGTGCGCTGCCGCCATTCCCGACATGCCGCCTGCCGCCTTGCGTGACTGGCAGAGCCGGCTGGCAGCAGCGCTGACGGCTTTTGATGTTCTGTTGACCCGGCATGACGAGCTGGAACAGGCGCAGGCGCTTGAGCTGCAACTGGCTGACAGATTGCGTCAGGCTTTGGTGCAACTGGATCTGCACGCTGAAACCAGCCTGTCAGGCACGCCGCTGGCCAGCTTGAAACTCATGGCTGAAGACAGCCAGAAACAGATTCAGCAAGGCCTGCAAAAGCGTGACATGGCCGCCGGCCAGGCCCAGCAACTGCAAAAACAGGCCCAGTTACACGCCACCCGCGAGCGTGAACTGACCTGGGATGCAGAAAAAGCCCAGGATGATTTTTCAAAGTGCCTGGTGCGACTGATGCTGCGCAGTGATGCCAGCGC
>JAZKIK010000244.1:6234-7526 GCA_040384925.1 Pseudomonadota bacterium
CGCACCACGGGCATCCGCGCCTCGGTCCTGCACGTCGAATTCGAGTTGCTGCTGGCCGCCAGCAAGGCACTGACGGACGCGCAGGCCAGTCTGGCCCGCCATACTGCAGCACTTTCGGTGTTTGAGGAGATGGCCCGCAGCATTGCGGCCACGCTGGGTGAAACCGAATCGCCTGATATCCTGCTGGCGGCTGAAGGCTGGGCCAATCGGCTGACACTCGCCCAGGCGGTGCAGTCTCAGTTCCTGTTGGCAGAGCAGCAACTGAAAAACGCTGAAAGTTCACTGGCCAGCAGCCAGAGCCGCGCTGTCCAGCATCAGGCCACACTGGCGCGCCTGTGCGCAGCCGCCGGAGTCGGGACTGCCAGTGATTTGCCCGAGGCTGAAGAAAAGTCGGCGCGCAAAAGGCAGGCGATGCGTGATGCCGATGCAGCCGCAGCCCAGTTGAACAAGGCGTCACGCCGTGACATCAACACCCTGCAGACCCTGCTGTCCGGGCGTGGGCATGAAACCCTGCAGGCCGAAGAAAACCACCAGAGTGAAGCTGTCAACCAGGCCGCAGAACAGCTTGAAAAGGCCCGCGCCGCTGATGAAAGCGCCCGGGCCGAACTGGCTGCGCTGGACGCAGCAGGCACGGCCGCCGCATCAGCTGAAGCCATGGCCAGCGCGCTAGCCACTGTCAAAAACGCCCTGCCGCTTTACACCCGTAGCCGGCTGGCCCATGCGCTGCTGCAGGAAGCTGTGCGGCGCTTCAAGGAGCGATCACAGGCACCCATGCTCAAGGCGGCTTCGGGCTACTTTGGGCAGATCACTGGCGGCGAGTTTGAAGGCCTGGTCAATGATGACAGCCAGGACAGACCGGTGATTGCTGCCCGAAGGCCGGGCGGCGCGCTGCTGACCGTTGACGCCATGAGCGAAGGCACGGCTGACCAGCTTTATCTGGCTCTGCGCCTGGCCGCACTGGACTTGCAGCGCCAGCGCGGAGTGGATCTGCCGGTGATTCTGGACGACGTGCTGATGACCTCTGACGACAGCCGCGCTATCTGCATCTTCAAGGCTTTGCATCGATGTATATTTCGACGGCAGCATCACCCCCCAGACTTTGTCGGCGCCGAGCGCATCCACCGCCACCGCCGCCGACAAGGCGCTGTCGATGCCGCCGCTGAGGCCGAGGATGATGCCCGGAAAGCCATTGCCCGCGACATAATCGCGAAGGCCAGTCATCATCGCGTGATAGATATCCTGCGGATAGGGATCGAGCGCGGCGATGCTGTCCGTCTCGCATCGCCAGCCGC
>JAZKIK010000244.1:7536-8461 GCA_040384925.1 Pseudomonadota bacterium
CGTGCTGATGACCTCTGACGACAGCCGCGCTATCTGCATCTTCAAGGCTTTGCAGAGCTTTTCTGCAGCAGGGCAGGTGATTGTGTTTACCCATCACCGGCACCTGTGTGATCTGGCGCGCAGCTGCATTGCGCCGGAGGCGCTGGCAGTAGTGGAGCTAAGACGCGAGCGGGCTTGAAACTGCGCAGTGAACCACTGCCCTGTTTCTGTGTAACCGTCCTACACATTTTTTCTGGCAGCCGGGTCTAATACTCCAGCAAAGAGACATCACAAAAAAACGCTCCATCTTCAAGGAAGCTGCATGACCCCCGACGCTGGCATTCAGGCCGATCAGTCCGCCCCAACTGCAACCCCTCTGCTTGGCAAGTCCAATAAAGATGCCGATGCTGCATTTTTTACAAGCCCTGCTGCAGTGGCTGCACCTGCTGGCTTGCCGCCGGTTTTGCTGCATCTGCCAAACAACAGCCGCAGCCTTTCGATGGTCATGCTGGCGGCTTTTGCTGCGCTGTTTGTGCTGCACTGGGCCAAGGCGGTATTTATTCCGCTGATGCTGGGCTTGATCTTCAGTTACGCCCTGTCGCCCATCGTGAACTGGCTGGAGTCAAAACATGTGCCACGTTCAATTGGCGCGGCGGTGTTGCTGCTGTCGATTTTCAGCGCAATGGGCAGCGCGGCTTATTCACTCAGTGACGAAGCCGTCAAGCTGGTTGACTCTCTGCCTGCTGCGGCCCAAAAGTTCAGGCAAGCGATCAAAAACCGGCAAACCCGTTCAGACAGCACGCTTGAAACCGTGCAAAAAGCTGCCGCCCAGATCGAGCAGGCTGCGCAGGAAGGCGCTGCGCCCACCAACAACCGTGGTGCGATTCGCGTGGTGGTGGAGTCATCACGTTTTAACGTCAAGGACTATCTGTGGACTGGCACCATA
>JAZKIK010000244.1:8471-9057 GCA_040384925.1 Pseudomonadota bacterium
GACGCCATCAAGGGCAAGCGTGACAACCAGAGTGCGCTGGACACGGTGCAGAAGGCAGCGACCCAGATCGAGCAGGCGACGCAGGGCGGCCCCATCACCACCTCGCGCGGCGCCATGCGCGTGGTGATCGAACCGGCGCGCTTCAACATCAAGGATTACCTCTGGACTGGCACCATAGGCCTGATTGCCCTGATAGGGCAGATTACCGTGGTGGTGTTTCTGACCTTTTTTCTCATGGTGTCGGGCGATACCTTCAGGCGCAAGCTGGTCAAGCTGGCTGGCCCCAGCCTGAGCAGCAAAAAAATCACGCTGCAGGCCCTGCATGAAATTACCGGGCAAATCCAGCGTTACCTGCAGGTGCAACTGCTGACCAGCGCGCTGGTGGGTGTGTTGACCGGCCTGGCGTTGTGGGCCATTGGGCTTGAAAACGCTGCCGTCTGGGGCATTGCTGCCGGGGTGCTGAATCTGGTGCCTTATGTCGGCTCGCTGGTCACGGCGGCTGCGTCGGCGCTGGTGGGTTTTTTGCAGTTTGGCAGTGTCAACATGGCCATGCTGGTGGGCGGCGCGTCCATGCTGATACACACGG
>JAZKIK010000244.1:9067-11195 GCA_040384925.1 Pseudomonadota bacterium
TGTCGGCAACCTGCTGACCCCCTGGCTGACCAGCCGCGCCAGCCGCATGAACCCGGTTGCGGTATTTGTCGGCCTGCTGGCCTGGGGCTGGTTGTGGGGGGTGTGGGGCCTGCTGCTGGGCATGCCGATCATGATGATATTCAAGGCTGTCTGTGACCGCGTGGATGACCTGAAACCTGTCAGCGAGTTTCTGGGGTCCTGATCCAATGCCTGTTCACATCGGTATAGAAACCGTTCAGGCTGAGCCAGTCGAAGCCTCTGCCAACTGTGCCCAAGGCCTTGAATGAACAGTATTGAGTCCTGACTGGGTCAGCAACCAGGACCAAGCAGTGTTTTATTCCCAGACATCATGGGGGTGATGGCCTACAGGCCAGTGCCTGGGGCCGCTGCACCATGCCGGGCTGTTCCATTTTTACAGCCCCAATCCATGACACGTCAAAAACCTGCGTCGCCACAGCTTCCATCCTTTGCGCCGGACATTCGCCTGTTTGGACAGGTCAATGAGCACATGCTGGGTGAGTTTTTTCGCCAGCAGCACGAGGCACCTGCCAAAAAACCGCTGGTGCTTGAACTCAGCACCCAGGGCGGTAACGCCGACATTGGCCGACGCATTGCGCTGGAGCTGCAGCTGTGGCAACAACATGGTGGGCGTGAGCTCTACTTTTTTGGCAAAAGTTTTGTCTATTCAGCAGGCGTCACCATCATGTCGGCCTTTCCGGTGAACCGGCGTTTCATCACCAGCGAAACGCTGCTGCTTATCCATGAAAGAAAGCTCAAAAAAACCATAGAACTCAATGGTGCGCTGCGTGGTTGTCTGGCCCAGGTAAACGATGTGATTGCTGAAATCGAGTCCGGCCAGATGCTGGAGCGCGAAGGTTTTGCGCAACTCGTCAACGGCACCTTGCTGACGCTTGAGCAGCTGGAAAAAAAGGTGTTGACCAAAGACTGGTATCTGACCGCGCAGGAATCGCTTGACCTGCAGCTTGTGGGCGGGCTGGTTTAAGTCCCAACAAGTCTCAACAAGTCTCAATCTTTCCGGCCCCCGCATCCACCAGATGCCGAAGCAGCAGCCGGGCCGCCACCGGCAAGGTTTTTTCATCCTTGAAGCAGATTGCAAACCGCCTGCTGGCCCACGGGTCGGTCAGCGGGATGATGCGCAGCCTGAAAGCCTGGGCCAGGGGCTGGGCCACCTCTTTGGGCACCACGCTGATAGCCTGGGCCAGGGGCTGGGCCACCTCTTTGGGCACCACGCTGATGCCCAGGCCAGAGCGCACCACACGCAAGGCAGCCTCAAAGGTCGAGACTTCTGCACGGCAGCGCAATGTCTGGCCGCTTTGGGCTGCAGCTCTGGCCAGCATCAGCTGCACGGCGCTGGGGGCGGGCAGGGCGACATGGTCAAAACCAAAGGATTCTTCAAAAGCCATGTGCTGGCGCGCCGCCAGCGGGTGGTTTTCAGGCGTGACAATGGCCAACTGGTCACCGCGGTAGGGCTGGCTTTGCAGGCCGGTCAGGTCAGCCGCGTCCCAGCACACGCCGAGTGATGCGCTGCCTTCACGCACGGCGCGCACTACTTCGCGGCTGGTTTGTTCCTGCACATTGACCCTGATTGCCGAATGCGCTGGCTTTTGCAAAAAAGCGGCGATGTCGTCAGGCAAGGATTCAGCCACTGAGGAGATGGTGGCCACCAGCCGCACCAGGCCAGACGTACCCGCCGTGTACGAGGCCATGTCTTCAGTCACCCGCAGCGCCGCGCCCAGCAGGCCGCGTGCATGTTCACAAAGCGTTTCACCGGCGGCGGTCGGCAGCACGCCACGGCGAATGCGTTTGAGCAGTGGTGTGCCCACGTCAAGCTCCAGCTGGGCCAGCCGTTTGCTGATGGCCGAAGCCACGATGTGTTCACGCTCGCCAACCCGCGCAATGCTGTGTGCATCGCACACGGCTACAAACAGCCGCAGAGTGGTCAGGTCAAGGTCTTTCATGGGCATTCCAGGTTGATGGTTCAATTACGGAACTTTATGGCTTCCAAAATACCATTTTCTGCATTTTCAGGAACTTCTAGACTTGCGGCATGACATTTTTATCATCTTCAGCAAGCAACTGCCTCAAGCTGCCAGCGCAAGCCATCATT
>JAZKIK010000244.1:11205-13004 GCA_040384925.1 Pseudomonadota bacterium
GTGAAGTCGGCCTGCGTGACGGTCTGCAAAGCATCGCCACGATATTGCCCACGGCACAAAAGCAGGAATGGATTCACGACGCCTGGGCTGCTGGCCAGCGCGAGATTGAAGTCGGCTCATTTGTGCCGCCCCGCTTGCTGCCGCAAATGGCCGACACGGCTGATGTGCTGGCTTACGCCAAAACCCTGCCTGGCCTGCGTGCATCGGTGCTGGTGCCCAACCTCAGGGGAGCCGAGCGGGCAATTGAGGGGAGCGCTGACTTGATGATTCTTCCCTTGTCAGCCAGCCACGCCCACAGCCTGGCCAATCTGCGCAAAACGCCTGATGAGGTGGTGGCTGAGCTGGGCCGCATACGCGCTGCGCGTGACGCGGCAGGCAGTAAAACCCTGATCGAAGGCGGTGTGGGCACGGCCTTTGGCTGCACCCTGCAAGGTGAGGTGGCCGAATCCGAAGTGCTGCGGCTGATGCAGGCGCTGCTTGATGCGGGTGCCGACCGCGTCAGTCTGGCCGATACCGTGGGTTATGCCAACCCGAACGCCGTGAGCCGCCTGGTTGAAAAGGCGCTGAAGATTGCTGGCGAGCGTTTTTGTTGCGGGCATTTTCACGACACCCGCGGCCTGGCGCTGGCCAACGTGATGGCTGCGCTGCAGCAGGGCGTGACACGTTTTGATGCCTCGCTGGCCGGCATAGGCGGCTGCCCGCACGCGCCTGGCGCCAGCGGCAATGCCTCCACCGAAGATCTGGCTTTCATGCTGCAGGCCAGTGGTGCCGATACCGGGCTGGATATCACGGCCTTGCTGACCTTGCGCGCCAAAGTTGTCGGCTGGCTGCAGGGTGAGGCCACCCATGGCAGCCTGTGGCGCGCCGGTCTGCCCAAAAACTTCCATACCGCAATCCTCGCTGTTGCCCACTAAAACCCGCCGACTGGAATATCCAAAAAATGACCAAACCCCAAACCCCCACCGGCCTGCCGCTTGAAGGCCTGCGTGTGATTGAATTTACCCACATGGTCATGGGTCCGACCTGCGGCATGATCCTGGCCGACCTGGGCGCAGAAGTCATCAAGATCGAGCCGCCAGGCGGCGACAAGACCCGCAGCCTGCCCGGCCTGGGCATAGGTTTTTTCCGCAGTTTCAACCGCAACAAAAAAAGCGTGGTGCTCGACATCACCACCACCGAAGGCCAGAACACCGCCAGGGCCTTGATAAGTCAGTGTGACGTGCTGCTGGAGAACTTTCGGCCCGGCCTCATGAAAAAGCTGGGCCTGGACTACCCCAGCCTGCAGCCCGCCAATCCCGGCCTGATTTACGTCAGCCACAAGGGTTTTTTGCCCGGCCCTTACGAAAAACGGCTGGCACTCGATGAGGTGGTGCAGATGATGGGAGGCCTGTCTTACATGACCGGGCCTGAGGGCCGGCCGCTGCGTGCGGGTACTTCGGTCAACGACATCATGGGCGGCATGTTTGGATCCATAGGTGTGCTGGCCGCGCTGCGCGAACGTGAAAAAACCGGCCTCGGCCAGGAAGTGCAAAGCGCGCTGTTTGAAAACTGCGTGTTTTTAAGTGCCCAGCACATGCAGCAATTCCAGATGACCGGCGAGCCACCACCGCCCATGCCGTCACGTGTGTCGGCATGGAGCGTGTACGACGTATTCACACTGGCAGAGGGCGAACAGCTGTTCATAGGTGCCGTCAACGACAAACAGTGGCTGACCCTGTGCCGCGTGTTGGGCGCTGACGAACTGATAGCTGACCCGACGCTGCAAAACAATGCCGAACGTGTGGCGTTGCGGCCCAGCC
>JAZKIK010000245.1:0-19594 GCA_040384925.1 Pseudomonadota bacterium
CCTGGTGGCTGATGGCGGTGGCTTCGGTGATCAGCAGGCCGGCACTGGCGCGCTGGGCATAGTAAGTGGCCACCATCGGTGGAGGCACCGCGTCTGGTGAACGATTGCGCGTCAGCGGTGCCATGACGATGCGGTTGGCCAGTTCAAGGTCGCCTGCTTTGACGGTATCAAACAGGGTCGGTAATGTCGGGTGGGGCATCTGTGAAGTCCAAAAAGCTAAAACTGCAGTTTGCACCGAAACTGCTCAGGGCGTGTTCGGAAGGTCCGAAAGCCAGGAGCGAGACAGGCCAAAGGAGGAAGTGTTGGGGACAGCTACATGGTTTGTTTGTCACAGCGAAACGGCATTGCCTTTGTAGGCGAGCAGAAACGCGTCGGAAGCCACCTGATCGGCCAGGGCCCTCAAGTTTGCAGCCGAGGCAGGCCCCAGAACGACCTCCACCTGGTCGTTGGCTGCGGCCCAGCGCAGCACTGCTTCTGAAAGCCGAGCCTTGCCAAGCGGGGTGAGAACGCCGTGTTTGGTTCGCCGGTCTTTGGCGTTTTGACGCAGCTCAACAATTCCATCGCGCACCAGCGGCCTGAGCGCATGGGTCAGGGCCGAAAGCTGGATGGCGAGCCGGTTCGCCAGGTCCTGGAGCGTTGGCCCTTGTTGATCGGTGCCCGTCAGCTTGTCTATTTCGGCGATGAGTGCGAGCTGCGTGGCTTTGAGCCCCAAGGGTGCCAGCGCCTCGTCATAGAGCTGGCCAAGTCTGCGAGCCGCAAGGCGCAGCGCTGTGTTCGTGCAGACCCGTCCACCCAGCATGTCCTGCTCATGCGTGGCAGGCGTGTCCAGGTTGCTTTTCGTATCAGCAAGTTTGTCGGTAATGACCATATTTTCAAAATGGTTGAGTGCTGCACCATTGATCACCCGCAGGCGTTCAATCTTATATTTGAGCCCTCAACCTTTTAGTTGAGTGCTCAATTTTATTGGAAAACAATCAATGACAAACCCCAGTTCCAAAAAAGTCGCTCTTGTCACAGGGGCTTCTTCCGGCATCGGTGCCGTTTATGCGGACCGCCTCGCCGCGCGTGGATTCGATCTTATCCTTGTCGCCCGGCGCGCTGACCGGCTGCAAGCCCTCTGCGCGCAGCTCTCAAAAGCGCACGGCATCAAAGCCGAAGCCATCGTGGCCGATCTGACCAAAGATCAGGACGTGGCGCGAATCGAGATGATTCTGTCCACCCATGAGGACGTGCGCGTCCTGGTGAACAACGCCGGTCTTGCGCGCCTGGCACCGGCTGCCCAGATGCCTGCAAACGACGTGGTCTCTCAGATCGCGCTCAACATCACAGCACTGACGCGCCTGACGCAAGCTGCGGTGCCCGCGTTTGTGGCGAGGAAGCAGGGCCTGATCATCAATATCGCTTCCGTGCTGGCCATTCACTCGCTGCCGATCAGCGCCGTCTACAGCGGCACCAAGGCCTTTGTATTGCAGTACACCAGAGGCCTGCAGCAGGAACTGGCTGAAACCGGGGTGAAGGTTCAGATTGTCCTGCCGGCATCGACGACAACCGAGTTATGGGATGCGTCGGGTGTCCCGCTGTCAGCTCTGAACAAGGAGTCCTTGATGACGACCGAAAACATGGTCGATGCGGCGCTCGCGGGCCTGGACCAGGGTGAAACCATCACCTGGCCGTCGGTCGCCAATGCAAGCCTGTGGGAAAAGTACGAGGCAGCCCGCTCCGAACTGTTCGTGGGCACCCAGGTAGGAACGCCAGCTCCTCGCTACAACATCCTCTGATTCCAGTTAACTCGGCGTTACTGCTCTGCCTTTTCTCTTCTTTTTTCTTCTTTTCCATTTCCCCAGGGACAGCCCATGCTTTTTGACACCTTCTCTCTTCGTGCCACCCAGCTCAGCAACCGCACTGTGATGTCGCCGCTGACGCGTAGCCGCGCGAGCGACAACAACACGGCCAACAGCCTGATGGCCACCTACTACGCCCAGCGCGCCAGCGCCGGCCTCATCATCACGGAGGGAACATCACCTTCACCCAATGGCCTGGGCTATGCCCGGATACCGGGTCTGTTCAATGACGCCCAGGTGCAAGGCTGGAAGCTGGTGACCGAGGCAGTCCATGCCAGGGGCGGCAAGATTGTCGTGCAACTGATGCACACCGGCCGGGTGTCCCATCAGGCCAACCTGCCGGCCGGAGCCGAAGTACTTGGACCTTCACCCGAGACCTGCCCTGGCCAGATGTGGACCGATACGCAAGGCAGCCAGCCACACACGCAGCCACGCTCCATGACCGAGGCCGATATTCAGGCCGCAACCGGCGAGTACACAAAGGCGGCGCGCCTTGCCATCGAAGCCGGCTTTGACGGCATTGAGCTGCATGCGGCCAACGGCTACTTGCTTGAGCAATTCCTGAACGCGAATGTCAATCGCCGGACCGATGGCTACGGCGGTAGCGCCGAAGGGCGCAACCGGCTGGTGCTTGAGGTCGCCCGTGCAGCCGTGAAAGAGATAGGCGCTGAGCACGTCGGCATCCGCCTGTCGCCTCACGGCGTGGTCAATAGTACCGGCGGATTCGAAGGTGTGGACGAGCAGTACCTGGCTCTGGTGAAACAACTCTCCGCGCTCGGTCTGATGTACGTTCACGTCCTGGATCATTCGGCCATGGGTGCCCCGCCTGTGCCGGCGAAGCTGAAGGCCGATTTGAAAGCTGCATTCGACGGCCCCTTCATCCTTGCTGGCGGACTCAACAAGACCAGCGCACAACAGGCGCTGAGCGAAGGCCGCGCAGATCTGACAGCCATGGGCAGGCCTTTCATTGCAAACCCTGACCTGGTCGAGCGCATGCGGCAGGACGCGCCATTGAACGCTCCTGCCCCGGACACCTTCTACACACCCGGTGCTAAGGGCTACACGGACTATCCGGTGTTCGCAGTTCAGGCATCAACCGGCCCCTGATTGGCAATCAGCCTCAACTTGATGAATAGATCGTAAACACGTTCTAAGGCCGCTGTTGTACGGCGATGTGAGTGCGGCGACGTGAACAACTGAGCCCCCCACAAAATTAAAGGATCCAGCGATGTCAACATCTTCAAAAACTGCAAGCAGGCGGGCAATGCCATGAAACTGAACTTTCGAAGGGTCGCAATTCTGATCTCGCTGAGTTTCTTTGCCTTGGCACTGACATTGGTGTTTGCGCCCAATGTCTTGCTGGCCGATTGGGGTCTCGAATACACCTTGTCCGTTGGCGTTGTTTGCCGGCGTGCGGCTGCGCTATTCACGGGTATCGCTGCCATGTTTTTTTGGGCCCGGAATGCCGAGGCCTCGCCGGCCAGATCGGCTTTGATCACGGGCCTGGTGGTTTCCTGTCTGATGTTGACGGTGCTTGGGGGTTTTGAGCTGGCGGTCGGTCATGTCACGCCAAAGATCCTGATCCCCATGTTCATCGAAGTCATGTTAACCCTGGCATTGCTGCATGTGGGACGCAGGCAATCCGAAGCCTTGCTTCGACCCGGAAAAACTTGGGTCAGCACGGCAGCAGGTAAGTGTCTCTCACGGTGTTTCGCAAAACATGTATGATATACGTCATGCGAAATAATTGGTGCAAATTCAGAACAACTGCCAAGGGCGCCTCCCACGAACGCGCCCTCGTGACCGTCGCCACCATGGTGGGCACGCTGCTGCTGGCCCGCGCTGTCGACGAGTCGCGTTATCGGACAGCCTGTGCGCTGCCGCATTGAAGTACCTGTCTCCCGCCTGAATCCCCTGAAACACATATCGTTTTCGTTTGCCTGAAAATATGATGATCATAATGCCAAATATCTGTAAGACCTGTCGGGCGAACCCTGGTGTCCGGCCCTGCAGTCCGCAGGCCGCCAAGTTCCGAAACCCACTGACTGAAAGAAAAATGTCGTGAACATGAAAAACAAGGTTGCCCTCGTGACGGGGGCCTCCTCTGGCATTGGTGAAGCGACTGCCCAGCGGCTTTCAAAGGCCGGCTACAAGGTGTATGGCACCAGCAGGCGGGTCGGCCCGGCAGGTCAACGATTGTTTGAGATGCTGCCGCTGGATGTGACCCAGGACGAGTCAGTCGAAGCTGTGGTCCAGCAACTGATGCAACTGGAAGGCCGCATTGACCTTCTTGTCAACAACGCGGGCTTCGGGGTCTCGCCAGCTGCGGCAGAAGAAAGCTCGATCAAGCAGGCCCAGGCCATCTTCGATACAAACTTCTTCGGAATAGTGCGAATGACCCGTGCCGTCGTGCCGCATATGCGTCGGCAAGGAAGTGGGCGCATCATCAACCTCGGCTCCGTGCTGGGTTTCCTGCCCATGCCTTATATGGCGCTGTACTCGGCCACCAAGCATGCGGTCGCGGGCTATTCGGAAGCGCTTGATCACGAACTGCGCACGCAGGGCATTCGTGTTTCGGTGCTTGAGCCCGCCTACATCAATACGCCCTTCGATGCGAACCTGATGAAACCCGATGCGCCCCTGGACCTGTATCGCGGGATTCGCGCGGGTGTGGAAAAACGGGTCAAGGAAGTGCTGATGGACGCGGACGGGCCTGATGTGGTGGCCGAGATCGTCTTGAAAGCAGCTATGGCGGTGCACCCAAAGATCCGCTACGCCCCAGGCATTGCCAGCCGCATGCGCCTGCTGCGCAGGTTTGCGCCGGCCAGCGTGCTGGATGCCGGCGTCCGCAAGGACCTTCGGCTCGAAGCCTAGGCGGCCAGCCGTTTAGCAAGCCGCTTTTTACACCACTGCATTTGAAAGAAAACAATGACATTCCAGGCACTGCTTGCCAGCAAGACCGGGGACAGGATTACGAGCAGCGTGGTCTCGCTGAGCGAACAAGAGCTCATGCCCGGAGACCTCGTGGTTGATGTCGACTACTCCACAGTGAACTACAAGGATGCATTGGCCATCACCGGCCGTGCTGACGTGATCCGGCAGTTCCCCTTGATTCCCGGCATCGACTTCGCCGGTACGGTCAAGACTTCCTCATACCCAGGCATTGCTGTCCGCACTTATTTTCTTTCTCCTGACGCTTTTGCATGTCACTTGTATCAGGCAATCCAGCCAGTGAGAAAAGAGCAAACATATCGGTTTGCCCGTCCCGGGCCGCTCTCAAATCTGGGTACGCGAGGAATAAGGAAAAAACCATGAAAGCACTCACCTTCAAACGTTATGGCAAGTCTCCCGACATCGGGCTCGCCGAAGTTCCCCGCCCTACGCTCAAGCCCGATGAACTGCTGGTTCAGGTCCATGCAGCCGGCGTGAACCCGATCGACAACATGATACCGACCGGGCTCTTCAAAGCCGTGCTTCGATTCCAGCTGCCTGCCACGCTGGGCAGCGATCTGGCCGGTGTGGTGACGGAGGTCGGCAGCCGCGTGACCCGCTTCAAGCCAGGCGACGCAATCTTCGCCAGCATCTTCGACCTGGGCACGGGCGCTATCGCTGAATTTGCGGTGGTACCCGAAAGCGCTGCCGCACTGAAGCCGCGCAATCTGGACTTCGTGGAGGCGGCATCAATCCCGATGGTCGGGCTCACCTCATGGCAGGCACTGAAGGAGCGCGCCCATCTTCAGGCCGGTCAAAAGGTGTTTGTCCCCGCCGGATCCGGCGGTATTGGCACCTTCGCGATCCAGCTGGCAAAACACCTTGGTGCCAAGGTGGGAACGACCACCAGCAAGGGCAATGTCCAGCTGGTGAGCAGCCTTGGAGCAGACGAGGTGGTCGACTACAAAAGCCAGGAATTCGAGAAAGTCCTGCGCGGCTATGACGTGGTGCTTGGCACGGTCAGGGGTGACGCGATTGAGAAATCCATAAGCATCCTCAAGCCGGGCAGCCAGATCGTCTCCCTCGTGGGGCCTCTGGATGTGGCGTTTGCCCGCGCTCGACGGTTGAATTTTGTTTTGGCCTTCGTGTTCTGGCTGATGAGCCGCAAGATCATTCGCCTTGCGAAAAAGCGGGATGTGAGCTACTCATTTTTATTCGTGCGTCCCGATGGCGATCAACTCGCTGAAATCGGCGAACTCCTCAGGACGGAGCACATCCGGCCGGTGATCGACAAGGTGTTTTCGTTCGAGCAAGCAAAGGAAGCCCTTGAATACCTTGCCCAGGGGCGTTCCAGGGGCAAGGTCGTCGTCAGGATGAGATAGAGGCGATCAGCAAGCCCAAAGTCCCCGGATAACCGTGCCAGCGTCATTTTTCACACGATAAGGAGAACGATTTGAGTGCCTACACAAACGTCAACATTGGCAAGCGTGCGCTGGTAACCGGTGCATCCAGTGGCATTGGTGCGGCAATCGCGCGTGAGCTCGCGGCGCTTGGCGTTGATCTTGTGCTGACGGCGCGGCGCCACGATGCACTCGAAGCGGTCGCTGCGGCCTGCAAGGGCGTGAAGGTCGAAATCATCACTGCAGATCTTGGCAAGCCCGACGCTGCGCGAGCGCTGTGGGACGCCGCGACTTTCGGCGGGCCGATTGACATCCTGATCAACAACGCCGGGTTCGGCTACTTCCGCCGGTTCGACGAGGTCGACTGGGCGCGCGACGCCGAGCTCATTCAGCTCAACATGACTTCGCTGGTCCAGCTTGCGCGGTGCTTCGTCGACGCGCGCAAGGCAGGCACCGGACCCGCACACATGCTGAACATTGCGTCGACCGGGGCGTACCAGTCCGTGCCGAACATGGCGCTGTACGCTGCGTCGAAGGCATTCGTCCGCAACTTCAGCGAGGGTCTCCATGACGAGCACCGCGGCACGCCGCTTTCTGTGACCTGCATCTGCCCTGGCGGCACCGAAACCGCGTTCCACGCAGCGTCCGGCGGGGGCGATTACTCGTGGATTGCGAACGCGTCAACAAAAAGCGCGGAGTTTGTGGCGCACGCCGCGATCCAGGCGATGCTGCGCGGCAAGCGCACGCTTGTGCCGGGCCTCTTCAACAAGCTGTCGTGTTTTGGCGTGCGCTTCTTGACGCGGCGGTTCGCGTCGCGGATTGCGACTCAAGTGCTCGGCAAGCCACGGTTCGTGCTTCCGGCGCGAAAAGGGACTTGAAAGAAGCGGGCACCTGTCGCTAAGAACGTGTTCACGGTCTAAAAACTGATGTGAGCGTTCATCCTGGATCGTTCGACCATGAACACCTTCTTGGAAGTGTCCCTGGCTTGCCCGGGTTGACGCATTATTTGCGTTGGGCAAAGATGTTGCGCCTGAAGTCTTCGAGGTAGGCAAAGGTCACTGCTCCGTTTCTGACCGTGCCCAGCAGCAGCATGTTGGCGCTGATGGCTTCCTTGTCGGTGATGCTGAAAGGCTTGTCATAGGTGGCAACGGCACCGTAATAAACACGTTTGAGGTTTTCCAGCGAGCTCTTGATCGCCGGGCCGCTCAGTTTGCCGCCACCGGTGACACCAAACATGCCGTAGAGCATCAGGTAAGTGCTGTCATATGCCTGAGCGGCCGGAATGGGTGCGGGTATGGTTTTGAGCGAGTATTTGCGTGAATACGCGTTCAGAAAAGCAGCCCGGCGTTCATTGCCGCGCTGTTCAACAATAAAAGTCTGCGGCATCAGCGTGCCTTCTGCTGCATCCTTGGCTACATTGACGTAGGCTGGAAAACTCAGTGACCAGGGGCCGACCTGGCTGACTTTCCAGCCCAGCTCCTTGCGTCCTTCGGCAATGGCGACACTTTCAGGCCCCAGGCTGTAGCTGAAAACCACGTCAGCACCGGCGGCGCGGGCTTCGGTCAGTTCGGTTTTGAGGTTTTTGACGCCCAGCGGGAAACGTGCGACATAAATTGGGCTGAGTTTTTTGGCTGCCAGGGCCGCAAGCACATCCTTGAGCCCGTTTTCACCATAAGCGGTGTTATCGGCAAAAATGGCGACCTTGGTCCAGCCGCGCTGCGTGATTTCTTCGACCATAAAACTGGACTGCACGGCATCTGGCGCGGATGTACGAAAGATGTAGCTTTCAGCGACCGGGTATTTGGTAGTCAGCCCGGTAGCGGTGGCGCAAGGAATGATCAGCGGGATTTTGTTGTCCTGAAATAGATCCAGTGATTTGGCGGCCACACCCGAGTTGCAAAAGGCGATGGCGGCAATGATTTTTTCATCAACCAGCTCTTTGGCAGCCTTGCGGCCGGTGTCTGGGTTGGCGTTGTCGTCTTTCACAATCAGCTGCAGTGGCCGACCAAGATAACCACCCGCTGCATTGATTTCGTCCACCGCCAGCGTGATGCCATTGAGCATGGGCACGCCAAAATCGGCAGACGGTCCGGTCAGCGGGGCGATAACGCCCAGCAGCAGCGGTGCAGCAGTTTTGACGGTCTGGGCTGATGCGCCCGCTGCGCTCAGGCAGAGCAGGCCCGCGACCAAGCTGCTGACAAGGGCTGACGTCTTGTGTTTTGAACTTTCCATGTGAACTCCCAAAGATTACTAGGGTTAATACCAAGTCTTCAGGAATTCTAGGTCAGCTTTTTGTCAGTATTCAACTCCGTTGTTCTGTTAATAAAACCCACACAACAGCATTGCATTTTGTGCTGTTGTGTAGTAAGACTTTAGTTTATTTGACCAGACCTTCGGCCCGCATGGCAGCCTGCACGCTGGGGCGCGCGGCCACACGGGCGCGGAAGGCGGCGATATGAGCAAAACCGGAAATATCCACCTTGACCAGTGGTGCCCAGTTGGTGACGGTGAAAAGATAGGGGTCGGCCACGCTGAAGTTGTCGCCCAACAGATACTGTTTGCTGGCCGGCTGGCCATCGAGCCAGCTCAGGCGTGACTGCAGTTTGCTGATGGCCATGGTTTTGAACTCGGCCGGGGTGGCGGGGTTGAACAGCGGGCTGAAACTGCAGTGCAGCTCGGTGGCCACAAAGTTGAGCCAGCCTTGCAATTGCGCGCGAGCCACGGTGCCGTTGGCTGGAGCCAGATTTTTGTCGGGCACCTGATCGGCAATGTATTGCACGATGGCCGGGCCTTCGGTCAGGCGGGTGCCGTCGTTCAGCTCCAGCAGCGGCACGTATCCAAGTGGGTTGATGCCGTAGTAGTCAGTGCCGTCGGGCAACTGGTGGGTTTTGGTCGGCGTTTTGATGGCCTCGAAGGCCAGACCCGACTCGTGCAGGGTGATATGGGTTGACAGGGAGCAGGCACCGGGGGAGTAATAGAGCTTCATGATGTGATGGCTGTTTTGGCAGGGAACACAACTTTAACTTGGGTATCAAAATGCAGTGCCTGTGGTGGTGCCAAGCCCGACCAGACGGTGTGGCGCGCATCGTCCTTTGCGCTGATGAAACGGGCATGAGCAGCTATCAACAGCATAGTGGAGCTGGGTTGGACAAGCTGCCCTTGTCCTACAAATCCATGCGGGGCCAACTGATGGGCCCTGGCAGGGGCGGCTTTTAACATGGAGGCATATCAACTTTTATTACAGCCTTGGTGAGCTCTCCAGCGAGTCCTTGCCTTTGCTGCTCAGGAGAACTTCATGCTGAAGTACGCCATTATTTTTGCGCTGATTTCACTGGTGGCTGGTGCATTGGGTTTTGGCGGTATTGCTGCCGGCTCGGCTGGCATTGCCAAAATATTGTTTGGCCTGTTTCTGATTCTGGCGGTGGTGTTTGTGGTGCTTGCCGCGCTGGGTGTGGGCGCAGCCAGAAAAGCCCTCAAGTAGTCGCCACATGTTGCCCAGACAGATACTCACTTTCAGGGCGGGCATTGCAGAATTTTTGCTGCTGCTTCGCCTGAAAGCGAAAGCGCGACTGAGGATTGGCCAGGGCAGCAGCTTGCAGCGTTTGCAGGCTGCCACCATTCTTGAGCGTGCCGCGCACATCGTGGCCGTGACCTGCAAAAACTGGTTCATGGCTTCTGACGGAAAAAAGCCGCCGCAGCGCACACCTATGTAGAACAAGTCTTTCTGTCTCCCCATTTTTTTCGGAAACCTCATGCATACCGCCAATATTGATCTGCTCCTGGACTACGAAGTCACACATCCTGCCCATTTTCTGTTTCATATCGAGTCGGCTTTCCACGACTCGCACAACATCATTGAAGAGCGGCTGACCATCACACCCAGCATGAAGGTGCGGCACTTTTGTGATGACCGCAGTGGCAACCGGTTTATACGGCTGGATGCGTCCAAAGGCGTGTTGTCTGTCAACTACCACGCCAAAATCGAGCTGAACCCTTCGCCTGTGCCGCTGCATCTGGACGAAGCCCCGGTCACAGGCGTGCCTGATGACGTGCTGCGTTACCTGATGCCAAGCCGTTATTGCGAATCCGATGTCATGAGCCGTGCGTCGCAGCAGCTGTTTGGCCACTTGCCGACCGGCCTGAGCCGCGTCCGGGCGATTGAAAACTGGCTGCATGAGTCGATTTATTACATGCCGGGTTTCAGCAACTCGACCACGACGGCACAGGAGGTGTTTGTGCAACGTGCTGGCGTTTGCCGCGACTTTGCGCATCTGGGCATCACCTTGTGCCGGGCGCTGAATATTCCCGCGCGGCTGGTGGTCGGCTACGTGCATTTTGACGAGCCTCCGCAGGACTTTCATGCCGTGTTCGAAGCCTGGCTGGAAAACCGCTGGGTGCTGTTTGACGGCACCAAAATGGCGCCGATTGACCGGCTGGTACGTGTAGGCACAGGACGTGACGCCAAGGATGTGGCTTTTGCCACCATTTTTGGCGGCGTGCAGATGCTGCGCAAGGAACTGACGGTGGATGAGGGTGATGTGCCGCCCCTGGCTGCGGCAACACCTGCTGCGCCGCCTGTGCTGTCGCTGGTGGCGTCCTGAGTCGTCTGGATCAGGTCCTGTAAGCCGGGTCCAGCCTGTCGAGCTTGCGAATCAGCGAGGGCCAGACAAACGCACCGCCCATGCCGCCGGTTTGCACCCGCATGGCTTCAGATACACCCTTGATGATCTGTGGGTCGACCTTTGTCAACTCGCCGCCGCCAGCCTGTGCATCAATCTGGATGCGGCAGGTATTCTCAAAGGTGTACATGCTTAAAAACGCATCGGCAATGGTTTTGCCAACTACCAGCAGGCCGTGGTTGCGCAGCATCAGGAAGTTGGCGCGGCCCAGGTCGGCCTGCAGGCGCGGTTTTTCTTCATCACGGAAGGCCACACCTTCATACTCGTGATAGGCCAGCGAGGCCAGCACAAAGGTAGATTGCTGGCTGATGGGCAGCACACCGGCTTTTTGTGCACTGACGGCGACACCGGCTCGTGTGTGGGTGTGCAGCACGCAGCCTGCGTCGGCACGCGCCTCATGCACGGCGCTGTGGATCACAAAACCTGCCGGGTTGACGGGGAAGGGTGAGTTGATGACCTTGTTGCACTGCTCATCGACCTTGACCAGGCTGGATGCCGTGATTTCGTCAAACATCAGGCCGTAGGGGTTGATCAGAAAGTGATGCGCGCCGCCTGTGACTGATTCGGGCAGCTTGGCACTGATGTGTGTAAACACCAGATCGCTCCAGCCATAAAAGGCCACCAGCCGGTAGCAGGCTGCCAGGTCGCAGCGCAGTTGCCATTCTTCAGCGCTGACAACTTCCTTGAGGGAGGGGATATGCATGGGTTTTGTCTCCTTGTGGATGGAGACAGCAGCTTACTGCGGAGTGGTCAGTACTTCCAGTCGCGTGAGATACAGCATGGCCTGGCTATTGGCTTGGGTGCCGCTGCCACACATCTCAAGAGATGCCTGCAGCTGGCCACACACGGCTGGCCTGCCGGGCTGCCCAAAAATCAGGCATTGATTGGCGGCGCTCAGCTGCACACAGCGCACACCCGCCGGTTTGCCCAGCGGCATGCCGGGAATGGCAGAGCTGATGGACGGCGCGATGCAACAGGCACCGCAGCCAGGTCGGCAATCAATACGGCTCACGTGGGTTCCAGAAACCGTTCGGGCTGAGCTTGTCGAAGCCGCCTGTGCTGAGCGAAGTCGAAGCAAGCTTGTCGAAGCCTTGCTGCTCGTGCGAACAGCCCTTCGACAAGCTCAGGGTGAACGGCCTTGAAGCGAACAATATTGGGTCGGCAGTTCATGTATAAATTAGTAGCTATCAGTGCCGCTGGATTCTGGTACCTGTAGCACGCTATTGTGCAGGCACCCGAAAAAATCAGAAAGTATGCGTGATGCCCAGGCTCAGACCATTCGATGTTGACTTGTTGCCAGCGCCCAGGTAGTTGCCTTTCCAGCGGGTGTGGTCAAACTCCACAAAGACCCGGCTGCGGCGCGAGAACTTGTACTCGACAAAGGCCAGCAGGCGGTTAAAACCGTCGTCTGCCTGCGTGCTGCGGCTGCGATTGACCTTGTAATAGCCCGCCAGCACGTCAACAGCAGGTGTGAAGGCATAGTTGACACCTGCCGATAGCAGGCGATTGCGGGTCACGGCTGTGGCGGACGTTTCGGCCCGGTTATAGCCTGCATTGGCCATCACACGCAGCGTGGGTGCTGCCAGCCAGCTGGCTCCCAGATTGGCTGCCTGCAGCTGGCGCTTGTTGGCATCCCTGAAGCTGGTCCAGGCGCTGGTGGCAGAAAAACCGCTGCTGATGTAGTCCAGCCCGAGGCCGGTGGATTTTTGTTTTGAGCTGTCGCCAGCTGTTTCACCAAAGCTGTGCATCACACGCGCCACCACCGGGCCGACAGGTATTGAATATTTGACTGAATTGTTGACGCGGTTGGATGAAGCGCTTGATGCGGTGGTGCCGAACTCTATGCCCAACTGGTGGCCGGTCAGGCTGGTGACCTGGATGTTGGGGTTGAGCCCCGCAAAACGCAGACCAATTGAATCGACCACTCCGACAGAATCTGCCACCAGCGTGTTCTGGCGGCCTGCCGTCACGCTGCCCCAGCTGCCCGCCAGGCCCACGACGGAGGCGCGGTCAAACAGCGTGGTGGCGTTGGACGATGCGCCAGTGTCGACGTTGATGCCGGATTCAAGGTTAAAGAAGGCCCGCAGGCCGCCGCCCAGGTCTTCAGACCCCCGCAGACCCCAACGGCTGGTTGGGCCAACGCCACTGGCCACCGATGTTGTATTGGTCGGCGAGCGCGCATTGGCAGCAGTCAATCCTGACTGCGAGCGTACTGACACATCAACAATGCCGTACAGCGTGACGCTGGTTTGGGCCATGGCTGAAAAGCCCGTGCAAAGACCGGCGGCAAGGGCCAGCTGTTTCATCTTCAGTTTCATTTTGTCTCCTCGTTGATTGAGTGGTTGAACTTGTAAAGGGACTGGGGGTTTATTGACGCGGTACCTTGGCGCGCACGATCACGTCCGACCAGCGGCGGATTTCTGACGCCAGCAGATCACGCAGCTGCTCGGGTGTGCCGCCTTGCGGGCTGACATTGAGGTCAGCCAGCTGTTTGCGTACACCGGGGTCGGCCAGGGCCTTGTTGACTTCGCGATTGAGCTGGGCAATGAGCTGTGGTGGTGTGCGTGCAGGTGCTGCCAGCGCGTTCCATGAGGCCACGTCAAAACCGGCGACGCCGCTTTGCGCCATCGTCGGCACATCGGGCAGGGCGGAAGCGCGTTGTGCGCCCAGCACGGCCAGCGGGCGTACCGCCTTGGCAGAAATCTGTGACAGCATGGGCCCCAGAATCTCGACGGCTGCATCAACCTGGCCACCACGCAGGGCGGTCAGCACGGCAGGCGAACCGTTGAAGGGCACAACCTGAAAATCCAGGCCCGCACTGGTCTTGAGCAGTTCTGCCGCGAGGTGCTGCGTGCTGCCGACATTGATGGTGGCCAGATTCAGCTTGCCCGGATTGGCCTTGGCAAAAGCCAGCAAGTCCTGCATGCTTTTGAAACGGCTGTCTGCCGTAGTCAATACGGCCAGGTCGAATAAACCGAGGGTCGCCACCGGTGCAAAGTCTTTTTGTGCATCAAAAGGCAGGGACTTGAACAGGCCGGCGCTGACCGCCGTGCCGTTGCTCATCAGCAGCAGTACATGGCCGTCGGCTTCTGCCTTGGACGCCACCTCACCGGCCACCACACCTCCTGCGCCGGGCCGGTTTTCCACCACCACACCCTGGCCCATGTTTTCACCCAGCTTTTTGGCAATGACCCGCGCCGTCAGGTCAGCAATGCCGCCCGGCCCGAAAGGCACGATGATGCGTATCGGTTTGGATGGAAAGGCCTGGGCGTGGGCTGGCAATACAAAAGAAAGGGCGCAGGCGGTACCTGCAAGAAGCGCCTGGCGGCGGGTTGAAAGAAGTTTCATGGTTTGTCTCCTGGTTTGTTGATCTGTTCGTCTGTTGTCATTTGTCGCAGGCACAAATCACCGGGCGCGGCTGGGCTCCGCTGACTTATGGGGCTGACAAAAAGAGGAATCGCCTGTGTAGTGCGTGGCAGCCCTGGCACTGACCGGGCTGAACTCAAGGTGTGATGCCGGGCGGGTTTGGCCACCGCCCGGCGGCTTCAATTCAAGCCGGCTACATCACTGAAATAGAGCCGCGTCGGGTTGGTGACCAGCAGCTTTTGCTGCAGCTCAGGTGTGCGGGCAATGCTTGGGATGTAGTCCACCAGCAGGCCATCGTCAGGCATGTGGTTTTTCAGATTGGGATGTGGCCAGTCGGTGCCCCAGAGCACACGATCGGGGAAGATTTCGACCAGACGGCGTGCAAACGGCACCACGTCGCGGTAGGCCTGTTGTTCACCATTGAGAGCGGGGGGGCCTGACAGGCTGAGGCGCTCGGGGCAGCTGACCTTGCTCCAGACATTGGTGTGCTCGCGCATCAGCTTCACCAGCAACTCAAACTCGGGGCCATCGACTGGTTTGCTCACGTCGGGCCGGCCCATGTGGTCTATCACGACGGTGGTGGGCAGGGCGGTGAAAAAATCGTACAACTCGGGCAGGTCTTGCGCCTCAAAGTACACCACCACATGCCAGCCCAGCGGGGCAAGGCGTTTGGCGATGTCGAGCAATACCTCGCGTGGTGTGAAGTCAGCCAGGCGTTTGACAAAATTAAACCGTGCGCCGCGCACACCGGCCGCCTGCAATGCCTGCAACTCGGCATCTGTCACGTTGCTGTTGACCGTGGCCACCCCCCGCGCCTTGCCACCAGATGCCTGCAGTGCGTCAACCAAAGCGCGGTTGTCGCTGCCATGGCAGGTGGCCTGCACAATCACATTTTTGTCAAAACCCAGGTGATCACGCAGGGCAAACAGCTGTTCTTTGGAGGCGTCGCAGGGTGTGTATTTGCGCTCTGCCGCATATGGAAATATCGCACCGGGGCCAAACACATGGCAGTGCGCATCCACACTGCCAGCAGGCAGCCTGAAGCTCGGTTTGCTGGGGCCGGCGTACCAGTCCAGCCAGCCGGGAGTTTTCACAAATTCCATTTTCTTGCCCTTGTCTGGTCAATCCATGTCAGTCGGTTCATTGATGCAGCATCAATGAGGTTTGACGAGATTGTCAGCAGCGTGAGGGCTGCAACCAAGGGGCAGGTGTCACTAGCTGATATAAGAAATTGGCATAATCAGCTGGATGATATGCCAATGGAGCAGGAATAACGCTTCAATTCAACCTATGTTTCATGTGCTGCTGGCACCCGCAAATCCTGTTGGTGTATCAGGGTCGCCAGGTGGGCGTCGTTTTTTTGTTGATGTCGGTGGCTGAACCCACGCTGGATTCCTGATCGACAAAACCCGAGCGGTACCCGGCGCTGAGCTTGAGGCCCTCACCACGGTACTCGACATCGCCGTGCAGGTTCAAGGTGCCTGACGCCCCTTGGCCTGCTTCAAAAAAGCCCAGCGGATAGAAGGCGGTGCGCACCTGGGCGGATCCGGACACGGTGAAAGCGTTGTTGTCCGAGCCGATGATGCTCAGACCGCCCACCGTTCCACCTGTCACCGCGCCGTTCAGGACAATCGCCTGGTCTTCGATTCGTGCCTTTTTGCTGGCCCGGCCGCCGGGGAGAATGGTGGCGTAGGGCCCGACAAACACGGTTGCCGGTGTGCTTGCGGGTGCGCAGCCACCTCCGTTGGCATGGCGTGTGGTT
This sequence comes from Pseudomonadota bacterium, assembly GCA_040384925.1. Lineage (GTDB taxonomy): Bacteria > Pseudomonadota > Gammaproteobacteria > Burkholderiales > Burkholderiaceae_C > Polaromonas. Next base: position 15,980 of record JAZKIK010000245.1, read on the forward strand.
CCCGTGGGGCATGCGTCGCGCTGGCCGTTCTGGAAACCCTGAGGCCAGGCGTTTGCCAGCTCGATCATGTACGGGTAGCGCCATATCGTTGCGTAGTCCTGATCCCAGACGATTGGCTGCATGACCGTGGGCGTGGCCACCACCACCAGAAACAGTGGTTCACCGGGCTTGACCGCGAAGCTCAGATCGGCATCAAGACCTCTTTGTATGGCGCTGTAGCGGGCCGCGCTGAACTGCGGGTTGGTGGCCACCAGACCCCAGCGGAAACCGGCATCGGAGCCGGCCTGATCAATGCCGCGAAACTTGACGCTCACGGTCGTCGCGTCGCTGGCTGGATACAGGCGCACGACGTTGTAGCCCAGGCGTTGAGGCGAGCCGTAAAACGGTGAGGTGAAGCGGCGATTGACAGCCCAGTTGGCGTCCAGCGCTTCCAGCGGCATCAGGCGCCGCAGACGCTCGGCCTTGTCGGTCTGGGTGATGTTGCCGTAGCTGTTGCGAAAGGCAGCGGGTGTGGCCTTGTAGTTCCACACCACGTTGTGCATGGCCCAGTCGCCAAAAAAGTCGTTGAACTGCGAAAGTGTCCAGCCGCGTGATGTCTGCAGGTTGGCAAAAGGGTCCGGGCCCGGCGTGGTCCAGATCTGGGTGACCGCTGCGGGGCCATATTTGTCCTTGAGGAACTCCATGAACTGCCAGTTGCAATACCGGCTGCGGCTGGAGCCAAGGTACAGGTGCGGGGCGTTGGGCAGCATCTCCGAGCAATGCACATTGTTTCTGTACTCGGGGAGCTGGTGCGGCGTGAAGTTGGCATGGCTCTCGTAGATCCAGCCGCAGGTGTTGGGCTTGCCGGAGCAGTCCAGACCATTGTTGCCTGACGTCCAGGTCTGCCAGGCGTGGGTGAACTCGTGCGTAAGGCCCCAGTGGTCTCTGAGCGCGCCCGGCCCAATCCACATGCCCAGCCGTTCAAAGGCCCAGGCACCGCCGCTCAGGCCAAAGGTGGAGTTGATGTGGATCGCGGGTTTGATCTTGTCGGCCTTGTTGAAGAAAGGCTCGGGCATCATGAGATTGGACTCGAACAGGTTTTTCCAGACCGTGTTTTCGAGCGTGTTGACGGCCCGGTTGAGATCCGTTGCAGAAATTTTTTCGTCCGAATAGAAGGTGAAGTGAGCTGATTCCCTGACCAGCTTGTAGCTTGCCTGGTCGGGAGCAGGCCCGCCGGCCCGCCAGGTGCCGGGCGTGACGGTGGGCGGCTGAGTGGAGCCAGGTGCCGCCCAGACCGTCACTCTGCGGCCTTTGTCCACCCGAGGTGCAAGGCTTGTGGCTGCACTGGTGGTGAGGGCTGCGGCTGGCTCGGATCCAGTTGAGCTGGTGCCTTCATCATCCGTGTCGCCACTGAGGGGCGTCTCGGTGCTGGTGCCATTGGTAGCTGGTCCCGATGTTTCAGGCTCTGTGGCTGCGGCAATTTCCGAGGCAGGAGGTGCAGCGCCATCCTCAACGCCACCACCACCACAAGCTGTCAATAGCCCGGCAATGCCGATGGACAAGGCGAGTCGCCCTGCATGCTTCAACGAAAAAAAAGTGGGCTGCACCGAATTCACTCCTGCTGCTATTTAGCTGAACTTCACGCCTGTACAGGCTGGATTTTGGGCCATTCGCACCGACACGATGGCCCCCGCAGTTGCGTTGGTCAGGGCTGCAGGCGAGCTGCTGCAAACAGCACCTGGTCAATCACCGCCTGCACCTGTTTCACGTGGAACTCGGCGACCAGTTTGCCTTCTGCATCAAAAGCCTCTCCTGCCTTGCCGAGCGCAAACGCCTTGGGCGCGACCCAGCATTGTGAGTTCAGCAGCAGCGGCACCAGATGGCTTTGTGAGCGCAAACCACCCAGCGCGCCGGGCGAGGCGCTGAGTACGCCCACCACCTTGCCGGTAAACGACTTGAAGCCATCCTGCCAGGCCGGGTCAGCCTTGACCGGGCTGGAGGCCCAGTCAATGGTGTTTTTAAGCAGGGCGGTATAGCTGCCGTTGTATTCAGGCGAGCAGATGATCCAGGCCGGGTGCTCAAACATGATCTGTTTGAGTTTGATGACATCCGGCGGCGTGCCCTTGGCCTCAAGGTCAGCGTTGTAAATCGGAATGTCAAAGTCAGCCAGCTCGATCAGCGTGACCTCAGCCCCGGCAGCACGCGCCAGGTCGGCAGCGGCATGGGCCAGTTTGCGGTTAAAGGAAGCCTGGCGGGTACTGCCCGCGAAGACCAGGAGTTTGGAAGGGCTTGGGTTTGTCATGGTGGATATTTCACCATGAGTGAGGCTTGTTGGCTTGGGGGCGCCTAGTGTCGCGTCAATCATCTGCGTTCAGCGCAAGGACTGCCGTCACTTGATGCTTGACGCGACACTGGTGTTGTTGTGGTTTGTGGAATTGCCAAAATTCACAAGCCAAACGTCACCAACTTGAAATCCTCATCCTCCGCATAAGGCTTGATCACAAATCCCAGACTCTTCATCAGCTTGAGCATGGCGGGGTTGTTTGTCAGGACCAGGCCTATGATTTCGGTCAAACCCTTTTCACGTGCCACGTCCATGATGTTGTGCATCAGGCGGGAGCCGAGGCCTTTGCCGGCAAAGTCGTCGGCGACGACCAGTGAAAACTCGCAGCTCGACTGGTCGGGGTTGGTGATGTAGCGGGATACGCCGACAACCCTTTCGGTGACGGTCATGCTGCCGTCTGGCCCGGCTGTGCGCTGTTTGTAGACGGCGACCAGGGCCATTTCGCGGTCGTAGTCGATCAGGGTGAAGCGGGCGAGCATGGACGGAGGCAGCACGGCCATGGCCGATATAAAACGAAAGTAGCGGCTCTCGGGTGACAGGTGTTGCACCAGGTCCTGCAGCATATTGGCGTCGTCGGGGCGTATGGGCCGCACGGTGAATTCGCCGCCGCCGCGCATGGGCCAGAGCTGCTCGTAACGTGCGGGGTAGGGCAGTATGGCCAGGTGGTTGTAGGTATTGGCCTGGCCGCCCAGGGTGTGGGTGGCGTGGTCTATGACGATGCGGGCATCAACTGCAACGGCACCGGATTCGTCCACGATGATGGGGTTGATGTCCATCTCGCGCAACTGGGGCAGCTCGCAGACCATTTCTGAAACACGCAGCAAAACCTGCTCCAGCGCGTCCATGTTGACGGCGCTGGCACCGCGCCAGTCGCCTAAAGTTTCTGAGACACGGGAGCGTTCAATCAGCCGCCGGGCCAAGAACTGGTTGAGTGGCGGCAGTTCCATGGCGCGGTCATTGATCAGCTCTATCATGGTGCCGCCTGCGCCAAAGGCAATCACGGGGCCAAAGGGGTCATCGGTGACCAGGCCAATGCAGATTTCACGGCCACGGCGGGCTCTTGCCATGTTCTGTACCGTCACGCCGTTGATGCGGGCCTGCGGCTGCAGGCGGCCCACGCGCTGCACCATGTCGGTATAGGCGTCGCGTACGCTGCTGGCGTTGGCGAGGTTCAAAGCCACGCCTTCAACGTCTGACTTGTGGCTGATGTCGGGCGAGTCAATCTTGAGTGCCACGGGGAAACCCAGCTGCGTCGCAATCATCATGGCTTCATTGGCGCTGCGGGCCAGAAT
>JAZKIK010000246.1:0-8346 GCA_040384925.1 Pseudomonadota bacterium
GGGCCGCCCCGAGCAAGTTCAGCCCCCTCGGGGGGCAGCGCAGTACGCGAAGCGACAAGCGTGGGGGCCACATTAACTGCGCTGACGCAGTTGCAGGGACTCAGAATCAACATGGGCACGGCTGGCAGTGGTGTGCCCAGCCTGATGACCAAACTGCTTGAAAGCAACCGCATTGACCCGGCCACCCTGAAAATCTCGAAGCTGGAGCAGACCCCGGCCACGGTCGAGTTTCTGGGTGGGCAGCTTGATGCGATTGTGTTTGCCTCTGCACCTGAGTCGCTGATGGTGCAGATGCTGCTGCAGACACCGGGCGTGAAACTGATGAATTTTGCGCAGAGTGAGGCCTACTCACGGCGTTTTGCATTTTTAAGCCCTACGCTGCTGCCGCGTGGTGTGGTTGACCTGGCGGGCAATATTCCACCCGACGATGTGCGGCTGGTGGCGCCAACCACAGCCTTGATTACACGTAACAACACCCACCCGGCGCTGCTGCAACTGTTTGCGCAGGCAGGCAACCAGATTCACGGCGGAGCGGGCTGGTTCAAGCGGGCGCGTGAATACCCGAACGTGGAAAACAACGAACTGCCCATGGCAAAAGAGGCTGAACGCGCCATCAAGACCGATGCACCGCTGCTCCAGCGTTACCTGCCCTTCTGGGTCGCCAACCTGATTGAACGCATGTGGCTGGTGATGGGTATCATTATTGCGGTATTGCTGCCGCTGTCACGCATCGTGCCGCCGCTGTATGCGTTTCGGGTGCGCTCACGCATTTTCAGATGGTATGGCCAGCTGCGCAACATTGAAAACCGCATTGAAAGTGAAGACAATCGCGAGCTGCTGCAGGAGCTGGACCAGCTTGAGGGCAATGCTGAAAAAATAACTGTGCCACTGTCTTACACCGATGAGCTGTACGCGCTGCGCAACAACATTCATCTGGTCAGAAGAAAACTGCTGCGTACCGACGTGGCACCCGGCTGAGGGTCTGGGGGTCTGGCTGGGCAAATCAGCCTGACACCTTGATCATTGCCTTGAATCCACCCCATCCATGCTGTTGCGCATGGCGGTGCGGGCAACATTGTCGAGTGCACCGTCCAGCACACCGTGCTGGCTGACGACCTTGACCAGTTGAAGTGCCAGCAGATTTTTCAGAACCCGTCCGGTCATTGAATGGCTGCGGCCACCCTCGCTGGTAAACATGAACAGGGTGTAGTGCGGGCTGATCCAGGTCAGCTGGGCACGCAGCCAACGGGTGTCAGCCAGCAGCTCGACCCAGTCGCCAAGTTGCAGCTCCACTGCTTCACCGGCGGCGGCGTTGGCTGCATCGGTGGCACTCATCGAGTCCGAATCGTCGTCATCACCATAATTGCGCGGCAGCGTGGATTGAAAATCGGAATGCTCTTCTTCCTCCTCCTCCTGAATGTCCATAAATCCAGACTGCCGGGCTTCCGTGGGTGCCAGCCACGGTGGGCTGCCAGAGTGGTCGCCATCCTCAAAAGCCTTGTCGAGCGCCGCCCGGTTCCGGGCTCTGGCGTCTGCTGCATCAGCTTCGACTGATGCAGGAGCGGCAGCCGGCTTGAGAGCCACCTGGTGAGCCTGCATCATTTCGTCATAAAAATCCTTGGACCGCTCAAGCGGATAGTCAATCGACAGCAAACCTTCACGCACGGTATTGAGCATCCCCGGAATCATCTGGATCAGCCGCTTGCGGTGGCGTGATGCCTCGACCGGGTTCAGACTCCACAACACATCGCCGAGCGCCAGACTGAAAACGGCTTTGGCTGAACCAAGGCCGCCATGTTCTCCAAGCAGCCGCTCCTGCGCCATGACCTGCGCCCAGGGACCCGTCAGAAAGGCTGTGATGATGCGATTGCCCTTTACAAAATCGGGCCGCACACGGATTTCTGCGGCAATTTTCTCAGCCAGCAAATTGCGCCGTTCAGCCTGCAACAAGGCCTGAACCGCCCGCCCCTGTTGCTGGCTGGTTTCACGTGAGCGCCAGGCCTGCTTTTCCTCAAATTCCTGCAGCAGGGTTTCAAACTGCTGTGCGTCGCAGGTTTGCTCATCACTCAGGACATCGACAATTTTTTGCAGATCGAGCATGAATCCGGCAAAACCGGCGGCTTCCTCGCTTGAATAGGCCAGGCTTTTGGCGGTTATCGATTCGAGAAGTTGCCGGGCCGGATGTTTTTTATTGCTGAAAAACCTTGGATCAATGACGCTGAGGCGCAAAAAAGCCGGTTCAATATCCGCTATCAGCTTCTGCACCGGGGGCAAGAGCCGATTGTCACGAACCAGTTGCTCGATCATCATGCCAACCACTTCGATGGCCACTGACTGGCCCAGGCTTTTGGCCTCGGTCTTGAGCTGCTCACGCAGCAGCGCAACCGGTTTGGGGGGCTCGAGCCGGCGACGTTTGTCCTTGGGACTGGTCAGGCCTTTTTGCTTCAGTTCTGCCAGCACATCCATGGCCGCTGGTACGGTGTGTGAAAACTCGTTTCGTGCTGTCCTGCCAACGCCAAAACCCGATGGCTCAAGCCCACCGGCGAACGAGTCATCGTAGTCGCCCACCATCAGGCGGTGCAGATGATCAAGTGTCAGCAGTTGCTCGCGGCTGACATGGCCATACCCGGAGTCGCCCGCATCACGCTGGCTGTCAGGGCTGCTGCCCCTGTCCTCGGCTCCCATGCCTGCAAGGCCGGGTGGCATCGCCGGGCCGGTTGGTACCACCGACCCGGAGCGGCCCGGTTTGGGGCCTTTGTCTTCGGCTGCAGAAACCACACCATAAGTTGCTGGCGGCACACCCAGGCCAACCAGCAATTCATTGAGCTGGTCATAAAACGTTTGCAGTTCATTACCCATCAACTGCGCGCCATACGTGAGCCAGCGCGAACGCGCACCGGAATCACCCGGCAACTGGCGTAGCATGCCGAGCAAGGCCCGCGACATGATCTCTGGCCTCAAGGGGTTTTTGTCGGGGCGCACCACGCTGAAACCCTGTGCCGTGCTCAGGCGCGCCGAAAAGCCGGCCAGCGATGCGCTGGATGTCATTGACAGCACCTGTTGCAGCCGTGCTCCGTCCATGGTTTCCTGTACCTGGTCATCGCCCATCAGTTCAAGTTCGTCAAAGCTGATGCTGGACAGGGAACGTGATGACCCGCTTACCTTCTTGCCAGTCACGGGCAGTGTGTCTTCGGCAATAAAGCGCGTCAACTCCAGCGCAAAGCCGTTTTCAATGTCCAGCTGGCTGGTTTTAAGCACCGATATGGCCGTCTGCAACTGACGTTTTTCCGCTACAACCGGAGCCATCATGGAACGCTCGTACAAGGCATCAGCCAGGTCCCCGCACCAGCGACGGATCATCAGCGGGCATAGCTTGAACGCCTCATTGAGACAGGCCTGGTAGGCGTTGGTCATGGCTTGTGAAGGAGGGGTCATGGTGCTGGATCAACTTCTTTCTGGGCCGGGCGGGCTTTGTCAACAGAGACTTGCAAATGAATGACGGCCAAAGTATCTCTCAGAGTTCGAGCCCAAAGGGCAGACAAGAACTGTAAAAAAACGTGCTTTATATCGCACCCTGGGCTCCAGCAGCTTAAACACCACTCAAAAAGACCAATTGATGACACAAGGCAGGGCAAGTGGACAGCATACGCCGACAAAGCCGCGCCGCATAATCAGATGAACAACTCATGCCATTCAGACAAGCAATCTCACCCCTGCCTACGAAAGACCCTTCATGGCTCCTGACGACCTGAGCGCCCGGTTGACTGAACTGCAGGCGCAGCACAAGGCACTGCAGGCGGCCTACGACAACCTGCAGTCAGAAAAGCTGGCTCAGGAAATTGCCGCGCGCCAGTGGCTGGAGCAGCGCACGCGCGAACTGCAGGCCGAAGCACTGGAGCAAAAAAAGGCCGAAACCCTGCAGCGTGTGTTTTACCGTATTGCCGAACGTGCAGCGGCCGACCTGTCTTTTTACGACTTTCTGCAGGCGGTCCATGGCTTGCTGGGTGAGCTGCTTTATGCAAAAAACTGTTTTGTCTGCCTGTACGACGCACAAAAAAGCCGCAAGGACTTTCCTTACTACGTAGATGAGCGCGACGGCGACACCTTGCAGCGTGGCAACGTGCCTTACCGGCGCGGCCTGACCGAGTTTGTCTTGCGTACAGCCAAACCACAAATCATCGATGCAGCCCGCCTCAAGGAGCTCGAGCTTTCGGGTGAAGTCACTGAAGGCAGTGGCGACATGAGTTTTACTACCTGGCTGGGTGTACCCATGCATATACGCGGCTCGGTGGGTGGTGTGCTGGCGGTGCAGGGTTATGAACCAGGTGTGCAATACAACACCAGTGATGCCGGCATTCTTTCTTTTGTCGCCAACCATGTCAGCAGCGCCATCGAGCGTTACCAGGCACTTGACGAGCTGCGCAAGTCAGAGGAGCGTTACCGCACCGTGATTGAAAACGTTGGTGTCGGTGTGGTGGTGGTGCAGGACGGGCGCATGGTGTTTGCCAACCCCAGTTTTGTACGCATCGTCGGACATTCACTCGACTATCTGGTGTCACAACCATTTACGGCAGCCGTACACCCGGAGGACGTGGCAGTGATGGCTGAACGCCACAGAAGGCGCCTGCTTGGTCAACCGGTTGAATCGATGTACGGGTTTCGGGTCGTGACAGACACCGGCGACATCCGTTCGCTGGAGTTGTCGGCCGTCAAGATCGAATGGGGCAAACGTGATGCCACATTGATATTTGCAGTGGACGCCACAGCGCGCCTGCAGGCAGAGCAAACCTTGCGCGACACGCTGCAAAAGCAGTCCGAGCTCAACAACATGAAGTCGCGTTTCATTTCGGTCGCCTCACACGAGTTTCGCACGCCGCTGGCTTTTATCCTGTCCTCAGCCGAACTGCTCAAATATTACGGTGACCGCCTGCCCGATGAGGAAAAAAACGACATCATCAAAACCATAGAAAACGGCGTGCAGCGCATGACGGGCATGCTGGACCGGGTCTTGCTGCTGGGCAAGGTTGAGGCCCAGATGCTTGAGTTTTCACCCACACAAATCGAGCTGCCGACCTTGTGCCACAGCCTCATCGAAGACGCCCGCACCCAGCACCCAAATGCCAGCAGCAAAATAAACGCGCAGTTTGCAGAACTGCCTGCCAGCGGCTTTTACGACGAAAAACTGCTCCGGCATATTTTTGGCAACCTGCTGTCCAACGCGCTCAAATACTCGCCCCAGGGCGGTGAGGTATCGTTCAGGGTCTTTCCCTCCGAAGGAAAACTGGTGTTTGAGGTATGTGACCAAGGCATAGGCATTGCGCCCGAAGAAATTCCGCATCTTTTTGAATGGTTTCACCGGGCAAGCAATGTGGGTGACATTCAGGGCACGGGCCTGGGACTTGCTATTGTCAAGAACTCGGTGGACATGCATGGCGGAACCATCAGCGTCAGCAGCGAACCAGGCAAGGGAAGCTGCTTTACAGTCAGACTCTGAGCATTTGAGCCTAAGCTATAAGATGCAGCCCCTGTGGCAATGAGATTTTGATCCGCCTTTAACTTTGGGAAAAAATGGCCCGCATTCTGGTAATCGAAGACGAAGCGCCGATACGCAGCAATTTGCTGCGTTTTGTCCGGCTGGAGGGCCATCAGGCCATAGAGGCAGTCGATGGACTGGCTGGTCTGCTGGCAGCCAGAACCGAATCACCCGACCTGATTTTTTGCGACGTGATGATGCCGCAAATGGACGGCATGGAAGTGCTGGCAGCAATCCAGAACGAGGCGGCGCTCAAACACATTCCGTTTATTTTTCTGTCCGCCAGCGCAGAATCCGAAAAGCTGGACGAAGCCTTGCGACTGGGGGCCCGCGGTTACGTCACCAAACCTTTCAACTTTGCCCAGTTGCAGGTCGTATTGAAGCAATATCTGCCTGCTTCAGAATAACCAGCCTGACGAAACCGGGCTGCTTTGATTTACAGGCCCAGCGCCTTCCAGCCAGAATGGCCGAGCTTTTCCAGTGTGGCAATGTTCTGCTCAAAAATCGCCTCGGCTTCGGGGAAAGCTTCCACCGCACGTTCAACGCTGTCCTCGCGCAGCAGATGCAAGATCGCGAACGGCGCACGGTTGGTGTAATTGCTGATGTCATCAGGCTCGGTGCCTTCAAACTGGAACTGCGGGTGAAAACTGGCCAGCTGGATCACACCGTCCAGCTCATGTTCATCAACCACACCGTCAGCGACTTCCAGAAAATCATTAAAATCCAGAAAATCCGCAAACAGCGTCGGATGAATCAGCAGCGTGGTGTCGATTTCATCAGCAGGTGTGGCCACCAGCAGATCCAGCTCACGGTCCAGTTCCTCAAGCAAGTCATCAGCATGCCGCGCATGGCTGACCACCAGCCGAACCTGGTTCTTGACATACACCGCCTTCGCAAACGGGCAAAGATTCAAACCAATCACAGCCTTCTCAAGCCAGTGACGAGTCTTCTCCAGAACTTGTTCGTCGGTCATCTTCATGCACCAATCTCCGACGCACGCTCTCCATTCCAGCAGGGGCCGCGGAACCGGCTTCGCCGGGCCGCAGGCGCAGCGGCCCCCTCGGGGGGCAGGGAGTGACACGAAGTGCACGACCGTGGGGGCAATATCTGGCCGCGGAACCGGCTCTGCCGGGCCGCAGGCGCAGCGGCCCCCTCGGGGGGCTGGGCGCTACACGCAGTGAGCAACCGTGGGGGCATCATTTCAATGCTTTAAAGCGCATACGCTTGGGTTTTGCACCCTCTTCACCCAGACGTTTTTTCTTGTCGGCTTCATATTCCTGGTAGTTGCCGTCAAAAAAGGTCCACTGGCTGTCGCCTTCGGCGGCCAGGATGTGGGTGGCAATGCGGTCCAGAAACCAGCGGTCATGGCTGATGACCATGACGGAGCCGGCAAACTCAAGCAGCGCGTCTTCAAGCGCGCGCAGGGTTTCAACGTCCAGATCGTTGGATGGTTCATCAAGCATCAGCACATTGCCGCCGGCAATCAGGGTTTTGGCCAGATGCAGGCGTCCGCGCTCACCGCCTGACAAGGTGCCCACACGTTTTTGCTGGTCACCACCGTTGAAGTTGAAACGGCCGGCATAGGCACGGCTTGGCATCTGGAACTTGCCGACGTTGAGGATGTCCAGACCACCGGAAATGTCTTCCCAGACGGTTTTTTCATTCGCCAGGTCATCACGGTTCTGGTCCACAAAGGCCATGCGCACGGTGGAACCCTTGACGACTTCACCGCTGTCCGGCAGCTCTTTGCCTGCGATCAGTTTGAACAAAGTTGATTTACCGGCACCGTTGGGGCCGATGATGCCGACGATGGCACCTGCAGGAATCGTGAAACTCAGGTTGTCAATCAGCAGGCGGTCACCAAAAGACTTGCTGACGTTTTTGAACTCGATGACCTGTGCGCCCAGGCGCTCGGCCACGGGAATGAAAATCTCGTTGGTTTCAACACGTTTCTGGTATTCAAAATCGCTCAATTCCTCAAAACGGGCCAGACGCGACTTGCTTTTGGCCTGACGCGCCTTGGGGTTCTGGCGTGACCATTCGAGTTCTTTTTTCAGTGCCTTGGCACGGGCCTCTTCACCCTTTTGCTCTTGTGCCAGGCGTTCGCCCTTCTGGTCCAGCCAGGTGCTGTAGTTGCCCTTCCATGGAATGCCGTGGCCACGGTCAAGTTCCAGAATCCATTCGGCGGCATTGTCCAGAAAGTAGCGATCATGGGTAATGGCCACCACGGTGCCTGAAAAGCGCTGCAGAAACTGCTCCAGCCAGTCGACCGACTCAGCGTCAAGGTGATTGGTAGGTTCGTCAAGCAGCAGCATGTCGGGTTTGGACAGCAGCAGGCGGCACAATGCCACGCGGCGTTTTTCACCACCCGACAGCAGGCCGATTTTTGCATCCCACGGCGGCAGGCGCAGGGCGTCGGCGGCAATTTCAAGCTGGTGCTCCGAATCGGTTCCGGCGGTGGCGATGATGGCTTCAAGCCTGGCCTGCTCGGCAGCAAGCGCGTCAAAGTCGGCATCTTCAGCGCCATAGGCGGTGTAGACCTCCTCCAGGCGCGCCTTGGCGGCGAACACCTTGCCCATGCCGTCTTCAACACTTTCGCGCACGGTGTGTGCGTCGTTCAGTTTTGGTTCCTGCGGCAAATAACCGATGTTCAGGCCAGGCATGGGGGTGGCTTCGCCCTCGATGTCCTTGTCAAGGCCGGCCATGATCTTGAGCAGGGTTGACTTGCCGGAGCCGTTGACGCCCAGCATGCCAATCTTGGCACCGGGGAAAAAGCTCAGCGACACATCCTTGAGACTGTGGCGTTTGGGCGG
>JAZKIK010000247.1:0-7224 GCA_040384925.1 Pseudomonadota bacterium
CTCCCAGGAAGAAGCGCGTGAGGCTTTTGAAGCCCGCCGCGTGATCGAAATGGGCCTGATCCGCTGCACCACCGAGGTCAGCAAAGCCGCCATTAAGCAGCTCAAGAGCCACCTCACACGGGAAAAAGCCGCCGTCAAGGGCAGCGACGTGGGGCTGCGCAGCTTTTTGCTGGGCGACTTTCATGTCTGCCTGGCCGAATGCCTGGGCAACACCCTGCTGGCTGACACACTGCGTGACTTCACTGCCCGCACCACCCTGATTGCGATGCTGTACCAGTCCACGCATGACGCCGGCCAGTCCTGCGAAGAACACGTCAGGATAGTCCAGGCACTCGAAGACGGTGATCTGGTATTGGCCGAAAAAATCATGCAGGCGCATATCGGCAGTGTGCAGGCCACACTGAAGCTTGAAACCGCCAACGGCGATCCGCTGGAGCAGTTGCGCAACGCGCTCAGCCCACTCTCATCGCCGACTATTTCAGTGCCTCGGGCAAAAACGGCACAAGACTTGCATACAAGAATTTCAAAAACCCGGCGGGGCGCGGTCAAAAGCCCCGATGAACCTTTAGACGACTCAACTTATCTTGGAGCCCTGTTATGACATTAGCCAATCCATACAAACGCGTCTTTTCTCTCGCCATTGCGGGCGCAGCCCTGCTGCTTTCAGTCGGTGCACAGGCACAGACCGCACTTGACGACGTGATGAAGGCGAAAAAAATCACCATCGCCATCCCGACTGATTTCCCTCCCTACGGTTTTGTCGGCACTGACCTGAAACCGCAGGGCCTGGACGTTGACATGGCCATCTATATTGCCGCCAAACTGGGCGTTGAAGTTGAACTGGCACCCGTGACCAGCGCCAACCGCGTGCCTTACCTGCAAACACGCAAGGCTGACCTGGTGATCTCCACCCTTGGCAAAAACCCCGAGCGTGAAAAAGTCATTGATTTCACCTCCGCCTATTCACCTTTTTTCCAGGCTGTTTTTGCACCCAAAACCCTGAGCATCAAGAGTTTTGCTGACCTGGCCGGCAAAAGTGTTGGCGTCACACGCGGTGCCATTGAAGACCAGGAACTGACCAAACTGGCCCCTCCCAACACCGACATCAAACGTTTTGAAGACAACAACGCCACCGTGTCCTCCTTTGTGGCAGGCCAGGTTCAGCTGATTGCCACCGGCGCTTCGGTGGCCGGAAACATGATGGGCAAAAACCCGCAGTTGGGCACTGAGTACAAACTGCTGCTCAAGGACTCGCCCAACTTCATCGGCGTAGGCAAGGGTGAAGACAAACTGCGCCTGAAGGTCAATGAAATCATCGCTGCCGCCAAAAAATCAGGCGATATCGACAAGATGGCGACCAAATGGCTGGGTCGTCCGGCCGGTAACTTGCCTGAATAAGGCACGAATAAGGCACACCCCTGTCGGGTCTCACTTCGTGTAGCCCCTTCTCCCCTTGCAGGGGACACCGCTGGTGGCCCGGCAAAGCCGGTTCCACGGCGGTCTTGGTATGAGAGACAAGGAGCCAGGGCGTAGTGCTTGTGTACCAGTCACTGTCATTGCGGGCTTGACCCGCAATCCAGAGGGCCTGCATGGATGGCGATTTTTCCTCTTGCCACTGATGGCGACTCATCAGTGATGGATCCCGGACCAGGTCCGGGATGACGCGGGAGATGAGGGATTTGAAATCTTCATGTCTCTTATCAAGTAGTTACTTTTTTAAAAGGAGCGAAACCAGATGCGTGTTGAACTGGACTTTCTGGCTGTCCTTGCCCAATGGCCCTTGCTGGCCAAAGGTGTGCTCTGGACCATGGGGCTGACGGTGATTTCTGCCGTGATTGGCGTGGTGGTGGGTGTTGCTTTTGCCTGGGTGCGCTCACACGGTTCGCTGAGTGCGAAATGGGTGGTTGGCACCTATGTGGAGCTGATTCGCAACACGCCTTTTATCGTGCAGCTGTTTTTTGTGTTCTTCGGCTTGCCAGCGGCTGGGGTCAAACTCTCGCCCGAAGTGGCGTCCATCATTGCCATGGTGATCAACCTGAGTGCCTACGCAACGGAAATCATACGCGCCGGCATTGACGCCACGCCCAAAGGCCAGATTGAAGCAGCCATGAGCCTGGCACTTGACCGCATGCAGACCTTCATGCGTGTGGTGCTGCCGCCAGCACTGCGCAAGGTCTGGCCCTCACTGGTCAGCCAGATCATCATCGTGATGCTGGGCTCAGCGGTTTGCGGGCAGATATCGACGGAAGAACTCAGTTATGCCGCCAACCTGATCCAAAGCCGCAACTTCCGCGCTTTTGAGGCCTACATCATTGCCACGCTGATTTACCTTTCACTGGCTATAGGCGTGCGGCAGCTATTGAACTGGCTAGGCCCTCGCTTCCTCTTCGGCCGATAAGAAAGAAAAGGACATCAAACCATGGTTGATTTTTCTGTCTGGGATATTTTTCGCAACCTGCTGCTGGCCGCGCGCTGGACGGTGGCGCTGTCGCTGATCGCCTTTATTGGCGGTGGGCTGGTTGCACTGCTGCTGATTGCCCGGCTGTCAAAAACCAGGGGCATGAACCCGCTGGTAGGCGGCTATGTGCAACTGTTTCAGGGCACACCGCTGCTGATGCAGCTGTTTCTGGCCTATTTTGGTCTGGCGCTGTTTGGTGTCAAAACCTCGGCCTGGGTTGCTGCCTCGGTGGCGCTCACTTTGTATACCAGCGCCTACCTGACTGAAATCTGGCGCGGCTGTGTGGCTTCCATCCCCAAGGGGCAATGGGAAGCCGGGCAAAGCCTGGCACTCAATTTCAGGGAACAACTGCAATACGTGGTGCTGCCGCAAGCCGTGAAGATTGCGATTCCGCCCACTGTAGGTTTTCTCGTGCAGGTGGTCAAGGGCACCGCCCTGGCGTCCGTGATCGGCTTTATCGAGCTGACCAAGGCCGGCACCATGATTACCAACGCCACCTTCAAACCCTTTGTGGTTTACAGCTGTGTCGCCCTTATGTACTTTGCGCTGTGTTTCCCCATCAGCCTGTACGCCAAGACTCTGGAAAGGAAAATAAATGCAAACCGCCGCTAATCCCGAAATCGTCAGCAGTGCAGTCGTCGCCCCCGAAATCCCCGTGGGTGAACGTGCCATCGTACAAATTACCGCCCTGCGCAAGTCCTACGGGACCAACGAGGTGCTCAAGGGCATAGACCTGCAGGTGCGCCAGGGTGAGGTGATCGCCATCATTGGCAAAAGCGGCTCGGGCAAAAGCACCTTGCTGCGCTGCATCAACGGGCTCGAAGTGTTTCAGGAAGGTGCGCTGACGGTGGACGGCAAGCCGCTGCTGCACGAAAGCGCCATGGCCATGCGCGAGTTGCGCCAGCGCGTCGGCATGATCTTTCAGAGCTTCAACCTGTTCCCGCACCTGACGGTGGGCAAAAACATCATGCTGGCTCCGTCCCTTGTCAAAAAGAAGGAAAGCGCGGCATCCATAGAACAGGCGCGCAAACTGCTGGCACGTGTTGGCCTGGCTGAAAAATTCGACGCCATGCCCGAACAGCTTTCTGGCGGCCAGCAACAGCGTGTGGCGATTGCACGCGCCCTGGCGATGGAGCCCGCCGTGCTGCTGTGCGACGAAATCACCTCGGCACTTGACCCCGAACTGGTGGGCGAGGTGCTGCGTGTGGTTGAAAGCCTGGCCGAAGAAGGCATGACCCTGCTGATGGTGACGCATGAAATGAGTTTTGCCCGCAAGGTCTCGGACCGCGTGATCTTCATGCACCAGGGCCGCGTACACGAGATGGGCCCACCGGCCGAGGTGTTTGGCAACCCGCAAACGCCTGAACTCAAGCAGTTTCTGTCTTCCCTGCACGACTAGCGAAACCAGTATTGCGGTGTACAGGTGGCTACCTGCATCGGCCTATTGTCCGCTTTTCAACAGCAGTTTGGGCCTGCCGGCAGCGACACCCCTTACTCTCTGGGCAAACAATACAAAGCGGCAGGCTGGGCGCGGGTTTGCCCCCTTCGAAAATCAACTGTAACAACACCCATGCTGTTACATTTGGATATCTTCTCCTCCTTGCCACCAGCCTGTTCGCGTTTCAGTGCTGACGTATGTGGCAAACCGTGAGCGTGTCTCCAGCAGCAGGCCTTTGAAAACCTGTTGCTGAAGTGAGAATTCGCGTGGAGGCCTTTCATGACCAAGCTGGTTTTTGCCGATGTGCTTGGCGAAAAGCACAAAAGCGTCGAAGGCGTTGCAGAATTCCGCCGCCAGGAAACCCTGCTCAAAACAGGTGCCCTGCAGAACGCCATCTTCAACAGCGCAAATTTCTCCAGTATTGCGACAGATGAAAAAGGTGTTATCCAGATTTTCAACGTCGGTGCCGAGCGCATGCTGGGTTATGCGGCGTCGGAAGTGGTCAACCGCGTCACGCCTGCGGATATTTCCGACCCCGGGGAACTGATTGCCCGCGCGGCCAAGTTGAGCCATGAGCTGTATACGCCGATCACGCCGGGTTTTGAGGCTCTGGTCTTCAAGGCCTCGCGCGGGATCGAGGACATTTATGAATTGACCTATATCCGCAAGGACGGCAGCCGGTTTCCTGCCATGGTCTCGGTCACTGCCTTGCGCGACGCCAACGAAGGCATCATTGGCTACCTGCTGATAGGCACCGACAACACCGTGCGCAAGGAAGCCGAGGCAGCCCAGGCGCTGCTCGACCAGCAACTGCGCAACCAGCAGTTCTACACCCGCTCGCTGATCGAGTCAAACATCGATGCGCTGATGATGACCGATCCGCAGGGTTTCATATCAGATGTGAACCAGCAGATGATCACACTCACCGGCCGCGCGCGGAATGAACTGATCGGAGCCCCCTGCAGGAATTTCTTTACCGATCCCGCACGCGCCGATGCTGCCATCAAACAGGTGCTCGCCGAGAACACCGTCAACAACTATGAACTGACGGTGCGTGCGCAAAATGGGCAGGAAACAGTTGTGTCCTATAACGCCGCGACCTTTCACAACCGCGACGACCAGTTGCAAGGCGTGGTTGCTGCGGCTCGCGATGTTACCGAGCGCAAGCGCTTTGAGCGTGCCTTGCAGGAAAAAAATGTCGAACTGCAGCATGCCAGCAGCATGAAATCGGAATTTCTCGCCACCATGTCGCACGAGCTGCGCACACCGTTGAATGCCATCATCGGTTTTTCAGAGGCGCTGAAAGACGGCTTGATGGGCCCCATGAGCGAGACCCAGCAGGAATACATCGGCGATATTTTTACCAGCGGCCAGCACTTGCTGTCGCTCATCAATGACATCCTGGACCTGTCCAAGGTTGAAGCCGGGATGATGGAGCTTGAACTGGAGCCCGTCGAACTGAACACCCTGCTGTCAGGAAGCCTCTCAATCGTCAAGGAAGAAGCGCTGGCGCAATGCATAACACTGGAACTTGTTACCGAACAGGATCTGGGGCAACCCGTGCTGGACATGCGCAAGACCAAACAGATCGTCTACAACCTCCTGGCCAATGCGGTCAAATTCAGCACCAACGGTGCCCACATCACTCTGCGCGCCCGGCGCGTACCACGCGATGCCGTTGGCCAACTGACTGGGGGCTGGCCAGTGTATGGTTTCCCGCTGGCGGACAACGAATACACCGAGTTTCTGGAAATTTCCGTCAGCGACAGCGGAATTGGAATTTCCGAGAAAAACATGGCCAAGCTGTTCCAGGCCTTCAGCCAGATCGACAGCAGCCTGGCACGCAAATTTCAGGGTACCGGTCTTGGGCTGGCGATGGTCAAGCAACTCGCCGAGCTGCATGGCGGCACGGTTGCGTTGGCCAGCGCAGAAGGCCAGGGTGCCCGCTTTTCCGTCTGGCTGCCGCTGCGCACGCCCGGCATCACGCTTTCACAACAAAAAGGGAGTTTACCGGATGGCACAAATACTGGTTATTGAAGACAACGCCACCAACATGAAGCTGGCCTGCCTACTGCTGCGCAACGCCGGCCATAACGCGCTGTGCGCCACTGATGCCGAAACCGGCCTGACGCTGGCAAGGACTCACATCCCCGACCTGATCCTGATGGACGTGCAACTGCCCGGCATGGACGGGCTGGCAGCTACCACCCTGCTGAAGCAAGATGCGGCCACTGCAGCCATTCCGGTGATTGCCCTGACGGCCATGGCCATGAAGGGTGACCACGAAAGGAGCCGCGTCGCCGGCTGCGACACGCATATAGCAAAACCCTTGCGCTACCAGGAGCTGTATACAGCCATCGACCTGCTTTTAGCCCGGAGACAAGCGTGAACGCCATCATCAACCCGCCGCCCACCATCCTCATCGTCGACGATGAGAGCAAGAACCGCAAGCTGCTTGAAGTACTGCTCAGACCTGAAGGTTATCGCACCCTCAGCGCCGCCAACGGTGACGAGGTCATGATATCCATCGCGCAGGATTTGCCTGACCTGATTCTGCTTGACATCATGATGCCCGGCGTTGACGGCTATCAGGTAGCCAGCCAGTTGAAGGCCAATCCAGACACCGCCAATATTCCTATCATCATGGTCACCGCCAGGACGGACCGCAATGCACGGCTGACCAGCCTTAAGGCCGGGGCCGAGGAGTTTTTGACAAAACCGGTAGACCGCGTGGAACTGTCCCTGAGGGTGCGCAACCTGCTCCGCCTGAAGACCATCGGTGATCTGCAAAGCCGTAGCCAACATCTTGAGCAGCAGGTCATGGAACGTACGGCTGACTTGCAGCACTCGAACGCAGTGCAGCTCGCCGAGGCAGCCAGGCAGAAGACCGTGCTGAACGCGCTGCCGACGCACATTGCCCTGCTTGATCACGATGCAAACATCATTTTCGTAAACGATGCGTGGCGCCACTTTGCAGGCACGAACGCGATAAAAATGGCCAACGCCGCCCTGGGTGCCAACTACCTCGAGGTTTGCGACAACGCACGCGGGCAGGACTCCGACGAAGCTGAAGAGGCGGCGCGCGGCACCCGCATGGTGCTGAGCGGGCAATCGAGCAATTTCACGCTTGAATACCCATGCCACTCGCCGCTGGAAAAGCGCTGGTTCACGATGACGGTCACGCCACTGCCCGAAGCCGAAAAAAACGGGGTGATCGTCATGCATCTGGACATCACCGCGCGCAAAAAGGCTGAGGAAGAAATTTTCAGCCTCAACACCGGACTGGAAGAACGCGATCAGTCGGCAGGCGTCTGTGCAACCGGGGGTG
>JAZKIK010000248.1:0-6798 GCA_040384925.1 Pseudomonadota bacterium
AGTGCTGGCCGGCGTGGCTGACAGCGGCAAGTCCAGCTTTGTGGGTTCGGAAATCGCCAAGAGCGACCGGCCTGAACTCACGGCAGCCAAGATCATTGTCTCCGGTGGCCGCGCCCTGGGTTCTGCCGAGAAGTTCAATGACGTGATGACACCACTGGCTGACAAGCTCGGTGCGGCCCTGGGTGCCAGCCGTGCAGCAGTCGATGCGGGTTATGCACCGAATGACTGGCAGGTCGGCCAGACCGGCAAGATTGTGGCGCCGCAACTCTACATTGCTGCTGGCATTTCGGGCGCGATTCAGCACTTGGCAGGCATGAAGGACAGCAAGGTCATTGTTGCGATCAACAAGGACCCTGAGGCGCCGATTTTCAGCGTGGCTGACTATGGGCTGGAGGCTGATCTGTTCACGGCTGTGCCTGAGCTTGTGGCGCAGGTTTGACGGCACGATAGCCATCAATGTCTGGAAGGAGCCGAAATTGAATACCGAGCACTCAAACGATGCGCCAGGCGAGGTCATAGACCCCGGCCTGCCCATCATAGACCCCCATCACCACCTGTGGGTCCATGCCGGCAAGCCCTATCTTGTCGAAGAATTTTCCCGCGACCTGGCCAGCGGCCACAGCGTGTTGGCAACGGTGTATGTCGAATGCAGTGCCAATTACCGGCCAGACGGCCCGCAGGAGCTTCGCACGGTCGGCGAGGCAGAGTTTGTCGCCCGCATGGCCGAGCAGAGTGAAACCGGCGGATTTGGCCCTGCAAAGATTTGTGCGGGATTTGTGGGCGCTGCCGACTTCAGGCTGGGCGACAGGGTCAATGAGGTGCTGGATGCGCTGCAGGCCGGCAGCGGCGGCAGGCTCAAGGGCATACGCGGCCAGGCCAATTGGGATGCCGACCCGAGCACCAATGTGGGTGTGCGCCCCTACGCCCCACGCGGCCTGCTGCTGGACAGCAAATACCGCGAGGGGGTGGCCGCCCTTGCCAGGCGCGGGCTGGTCTACGATGCCTGGCAGTACCACCCGCAATTGCCGGAGCTGTGCAGCCTGGCCGATGCTTTTCCCGAAGCCACCATGGTCGTCAACCACTGCGGCGGGCTGCTGGGCAATGGCGCCTATGCCAGCCCGGACAATTTTGCCAGCTGGAAAGCACTGGTCACCGAAGTGGCCAGGCGCCCCAACACCCTGATGAAGCTGGGCGGCCTGTCTGGCGGGCGATGCGGCTTCAACTTCCAGGCCCGGCAGACCCCGCCCACCATGCACGAGCTGGCAGAACTCTGGCGGCCCTATATCCAGACCTGCATGGAGCTGTTTGGTGCCTCGCGCTGCATGTTTGAAAGCAACTTCCCGCCGGACAATGTTGCGGGGTCCTACCGCACGGTATGGAACGCCCTCAAGCTCACCGCCGCAGGCTGCAGCGACAGCGAAAAACATCAGATGTTCCACGATACGGCCAAGCGTATCTACACCCTCGACTGAAATCTGCCATGCCCAACCCATCCTCCTCCAAAGCCAAGATCAAACCCGTTGCCCCCAAGCTGGTGGAGGTCATAGACAAGACGATCTACGGCGATATCTGGGAGCGCCCGGAGCTGTCCAAACGCGACCGCAGCCTCATCACCATGGCCGCGCTGATTTCCATGCGCCAGACCGACCAGTTGCGCTCCCATATGGAAAAAGCCATAGACAACGGCGTGACAGCCGAAGAAATTGGCGAGCTGCTGACCCACCTGGCTTTTTACGCAGGTTTTCCTGCCTCACTGTCGGCGGGGCTGATTGCCCGGCCGCTGCTGCTTGAACTCGGATTGATCACACTGGAGAACAATGAATGAGCGAAATGAACACACCCACCATAGGCTTCATAGGCCTGGGCATCATGGGCGGCGCAATGGCCTCCAACCTGCTGAAGGCCGGCTACAGGCTGGTCATCAACGACGTCAGGCCTGAAGCCGTCGCCTCCCACCTGCAGGCCGGAGCCGTCTGGGCCGATACGCCAAAGGCCGTGGCCGAGCAGTCCGATGCCATTTTTTCCTGCCTGCCCGGCCTTGCCCACATAGAAACCGTGGCCCTGGGCGAAAACGGTGTGCTGGCCGGTATACGGCCTGGCGATGCCTTTTTTGAAATGTCAACCAGCACACCCGAACTGGTCAAGCGCCTGCATGCACAGTTCGCAGCCAGGGGCGCCCACATGCTGGACGCGCCCATCAGCGGCGGCGCACTGGGTGCCCAGCGCGGCCGGCTGGCCATCTGGGTGGGTGGCGACAAGCCCTCCTATACCCGTTTTGAGGCGGTGCTGCGCGCCATGGGCGACCACCCTGTGCATGTCGGCGACATAGGCGCGGGCCTGGTGACCAAGCTGGTCCACAACTGCACCAGCCAGGCCACCCAGGCTGCCATTGCAGAAATATTCACGCTGGGCGTGAAGGCCGGTGCCGAGCCACTGGCCCTGTGGGAAGCCGTCAGGCAAGGCTCGATTGGCCGGCGCCGGACTTTTGACGGACTGGTGGACGAATTTCTGCCCGCCGCCTATGACCCGCCCCATGCCCACCTGCGTGTGATCCAGAAAGACATGCTGATCGCCACCGGGCTGGCGCGCGAACTGGGTGTGCCCATGCGCTTTGCCAACCTTGCGCTGGCCGATATACAGGAGGCCATGAACCGCGGCTGGTCAGAGCGCGACTGCCGCTCGGTCATGCTTTTGCCGCAGGAGCGTGCAGGCATTTCCATCAAGGTCAGCCCCGAGGCCATAGAGGATGTGCTTCGCCGCGATCCACCTGCGCAGAGCGACGGCAAGCGCGGCAACTGAGAAATGAATCTGGGCAAACGAAACCTTTCTTTGCCCACCGCACAGCGCCACAGACTGCATCCCGCTTGACGGGGCGCGGGCTGTGGCGCTGCTTCATTCAAGCTGGATATTTGCGCTTTTGACCAGCCCGTTCCAGCGATTGACTTCCATGGCAATCAGTTTCCCGAAATCTTCGGGCATTCCGGGCCTGGGCGTGGCCCCCTCCTTTGCCAGCAAGTCCTGAAAATCCTGCTGGCCTACGGCCCAGTTCAGTTCGGCATTGAGGCGTTTGATGACCTCGGGCGGAGTTTTTGCCGGTGCCAGCAGGCCCCACCACGATTCAAGCTTGAAGCCGCTCAGGCCCGATTCCGAAACCGTGGGCACCTGTGGCAGAAAGACCGAACGTTGCTCGGTGGTCACCGCAATGGCACGCACCCGCCCGGAGCTGATGTGCTGGGTGGCAGAGGCCAGGCTGGTAATGATGACCGGCAAATTGCCACCCAGCAGGTCGGTAAATGCCGGTGCAATGCCTTTGTAGGGAATGTGGGTGAAGCGTACCCTGGCTTCGCTGGCCAGCAGTTCCATGCCGAAATGGTTGATGCCGCCAATGCCCGGAGAGCCATAGCTGATGGCGGCGGGCCGGGCGCGAGCCTGGTCAAGAAGGTCCCGCAGGTTTTTGATTTTTGATTCGTTCGAAGCAACGATCAGAAGCGGTGTAGACCCCAGCAAGCCGATGGGCTGAAGGTCCTGTTCCAGGTTGTAGGGCAGTTTTTTGCCGCTTGCCGCATTGGTGCTGATGGAGGTTGACGCCACCAGAAGCGTGTAGCCGTCAGGCGCAGACTTTGCAACCGTGTCAGTGCCTATGGTTCCACCGCCGCCACCCTTGTTGTCGATCACGATGGGCTGGCCCAGGCGGCTGGACAGCTTTGCAGCCAGTGCCCGGGCCAGGATGTCGTTGCTGCCGCCAGCGGCAAAAGGCACCAGCAGCTTGATAGGGCGCGTGGGCCATGCCTGGGCCTGGGCATGGGCCGCCTGCAGCAGGCTGGCCGCAGCAGGTGCGGCCAGCAGACTGATTGCTGAGCGCCGGGTGAGGGTGTTGGAAACGGACATGAAGGCCTTGTGTGTTGCGGTCGGTGGTTTTTAAATGTATTAAGGCTAACCTTTTAAGTCGGCGCAGAATTTCGATAATCTAGCCACTTTGGGCTGGCAACTGATGAGCGGAAACCACTAGAGGTCAATGGTTGACATTTATGTTTTTTGCCGTTAAATTGCCTGCAGATTGCATTGGCTGTCCGCTTGCCTGGGCAAACGGCTGAGGACTTGCAGGGCACTTGCAGGGGACTGGCCGCTTTTCCGGATGCAGCACGATATTTCTTTCCACCCACAACAGGCTCCAGGCCATGACTTCTGCCTTGCTGAAAAACGACCCTGATACCGCAGCGCTCTCCCCCTTGCCCGTCACCCGCCTGATCGCCCGCCATGCGGTCAACGCCAGCTACGGCCTGCTGCCCGAACATGTCCGGGTTCAGGCCCTGCGCTCCTTTGTCAACTGGATGGGTTGCGCTCTGGGTGGGTGCCGCGAACCGGCGGTCAGCATGGCAGTGGCTGCAGCGACCCAGCTGGGCGGCATGCCCCAGGCCAGCATTGTTGGACATGTGCTCAGGACCGACATGGCCACTGCGGCTTTTACCAACTGCATCAGCTCCAGCGTGATGGCTTTTGATGACGCACACCTGGCCACGGTCACCCACCCCAGCGGGCCAGTCATTGCCGCTTTGCTGGCCTATAGCGAAACACGGCCTGTCAGCGGCGAGGATTTTCTTTGCGCCCTGGCGCTTGGCATGGAAATCACCTGCCGCCTGAGCAATGTGCTGCTCACACCACCGGCAAAATCGAATCTCGGCTTTTATGTCACCGGGCTGACGGCTCCCGTGGGCGTGGCCGCCGCCCTTGGACGCCTCATGAGGCTTGACGAGCAGCGCATGAACTGGGCCATAGGACTGGCGGCCTCGCAGTCTTCGGGTTTCAGGTCAACCCATGGCACCATGACAGCGCATTTCAGGCCCGGCCATGCCGCACGCTCGGGTGTCTGGGCGGCTGTGCTGGCAGAAAAGGGTTTTACCGGCGACGACTGTTCGCTGGAGGCCGAAAAAGGCTTTTTTGATGTCTACGCAGTCGGTGCCGATACCCGCCATGCCGTCGAGGGCCTGGGCTCGCACTTCGAGATCATGATGAATGCCTTCAAGCCTTATCCCTGCGGCATTGTCATTCACCCCACGCTGGATGCCTGCCTTGATATCTCGCAGCAACTCCCGGCTGGGGCCGAGTTTGCCTCGGTCACCTTGCGTGTTCATCCACTGGCGATCTCGATGACTGGCATACGCCATCCTGCAAATCCGCTGGAGTCGCATGTCAGCATCTACCACTGGGCTGCTGCTGCCCTGGTGCGCGGTTCGGCTGGACTGCCTGAAATGCGTGAGGACTGCATTGCAGAAATACCTGTTGCCAGCCTGCGTGAGAAAATCGTCGCCATTGCCGACCTGCAGATTGGCCGTGGCCAGGCGGTGGTGGAGGTCAGCCTTGCAGATGGCCGGACATATTGCTCGCGTACCGATGTGCCGACTGGCAGTGCACAAAGGCCCATGACTGACGCAGAGCTGGATGCAAAGTTTTTCGGCCAGACCGACTGGCTGGGTGCGGAACGTGCCAGCGATCTGCTTGCAGCCTGCCGCAAACTGGCGGAAACTCGGGACGTCGGCAAACTGGTTTTTGGCACACGGCCCTGGCTCCGGTCTTCCGGGCCGGATCGATCAGATGGCGGCGAGTGTCAGGCGGCAGCCGTTTAACCTTGGGGCCTGGTATGGACTTGCGATCACCCGAACGCGAAGAATTGCACTTCAGGCGCATAGACATGCGCGGCTACCGCCGTCGTGATGGCCTGTATGAGGTAGAGGGCCGGCTGGTGGACCGCAAGCCCCATGACATGAAGGTGCCCAGCGGCGACAAGGTCGTTCCCGCCAACGAGGCCATACACGACATGGGCGTGGTCATGGTGTTTGACGAGAACCTTCTGGTGCACGAGGTGAGTACCTTTACCGATGCCGCCCCTTACCTTGAATGCCCCCAGGGCGGTGATGCCCTGCGCTCGCTGCGGGGCCTGCATATCGCCAGCGGGTGGAGCAGGGAGGTCAGGGCGCGCCTGCGCGGGGCACAAAGCTGCACACACCTGATGGAACTGCTCATCCCCCTGGGAACGGCGGCCTTCCAGTCGCTGAGCAGCGTTCGCCATGAAAGGCCTGAGCCTCTCACGCAAAGCGGCCGTCCGGCCAAGATAGACAGCTGCTACGCTTTCAGGTCATCAGGCCAGATCGTGATGCGGCGCTGGCCCGCTTTTTCCACAGCCGGTGCCCTGGCGCCAGATGCAGCAAGCAGCCCCCTCGGAGAAAATGCGGACTGAATAATCCCGACTTTCTGGGCGCAGCCGGTTTTTGCCTGCGCCATCTACGGAGCCTGCATGGAGCCAAGCCTTATTTCAGACGATTCCCCGGACCAGGCCCCCGGCGGGCTGCCGCTTCCGCTGGCCGGGGTGACCGTGCTTGACCTCTCGCACATCTACAACGGGCCTTATGCCACCTACCTGATGGCGCTTGCAGGGGCCAGGGTGATCAAGATAGAGCCGGTTTGCGGCGAGCACCTGCGCACGCGGGCCAGGGCTGGCGGGGCAGAGCTGCCTTTTGCGATGCTCAACGGCAACAAGCAGTGCGTCACGCTCAATCTGAAGACGGCGCGCGGCCGCCAGCTGCTGCTGGACATGGCTGCAAAGGCCGATGTGCTGGTCGAGAATTTTGCGCCCGGCGTGACAGAGCGGCTGGGCATAGGCCCTGCCGATGTGCAGGCCCGCAACCCCAGGCTGGTCTATGCCTCCAGCACCGGGTATGGGCGGTCGGGGCCTTACCGGGACATGCCTGCCATGGACCTGACCATACAGGCCATGGCCGGCATCATGGGCGTGACCGGTTT
>JAZKIK010000249.1:0-815 GCA_040384925.1 Pseudomonadota bacterium
TGCCGTCCGGGCTGAAACACACGCTCATCGCAACGCCTTTATGTCCTCTGAACACCTGTTGGGTTTTGCCGCTGGCCGCGTCCCATAAGCGCAAGGTGCCGTCTTGGCCTGCGCTGGCTAGTTGCCTTCCTTCCAAGCTGAAACACAGGCTGTTAACGAGGCCTAGGTGCCCCGAGGTGACCGCTATGCGCATCTGGACGGGCAGTTGCTGTTCATCCGGGCTTGCGACAAACATGCCGCCATCGCCCAATACGGCGATTTGTTCAGCACTTAAGCCCACCCGAATCAGGTCAGCACCGATTGCGCGTATACCCGCAAGGTCTGCTCCTCGCAAAGACGTATCTCGGCAAACACCCCCAGAAAAGTCCACACCTTGCCACTGACTGGCCTGGGCGCTGCATTGCTCGAAGGTCGTGCTCATCAGCCATGCATCACTGAAATCTGCCCCATCAAAATCAAAACCCACAAAGCTGCAGCCCTGCAACTGCGCACCGGCAAAGTTGGCACCGCGCAGGCCAAGCCTTTTGCCCGGCACACCGCAGGATTTGAATGACCAGTCAATCCCGGGCAGCTGAATGCCGTCCAGCGCATGCAGCGGGTAGTTTTTGTGGTGCGCCAGCATGGCGTAGGCCCAGGCGAGTTCGCTGGCTTGGGTTTGGTATTTGTCGCGGATGGTGCCCAGGCTGGCCATGGCCTTCTGGAATTTGCTGCGTCTGGATGACTGAGTAGCTTCAAGAAGTTCTCGTTCTTCAGCCTCCTGCAGCAACTGGCCCAGCTGCGCGTCAAGTTGGCTTCCGGCGCCCTAACTGGTCCGC
>JAZKIK010000249.1:825-2041 GCA_040384925.1 Pseudomonadota bacterium
CCCAGGCTGGCCATCGCCTTCTGAAATTTGCTGCGTCTGGATGATTGGCCAGCTTCAATCGTCTGCCGCTCTTCGGCCTCTAGCAACAACTGGCCAACAAACTTCAGCGTTTCGGTGCTGGGTATGGGCATGGCCCAGCGCTGGGGCTGGTTGTCAGTCAGGGCGTCAAACAAGTAGCAGGCCAGAAAATACTCCTGCTGGCTGCTGTGGCCAAAACGAAAACCCAGGCTGTGGGTTTCACCGGTTTTGCGGTCCGTATCGTCCTGGCGCACCAGAAAGGTGGAATTGCGCAAGTCTTCCAGCAATTTGTCCATGGACTCATGCTGGTAGCGGTTTTTAAGCAGTTCATCGGCATAAAACCATTGCTGATACCAGCTGTCCAGCTCGCTGGCTTCAACCACACGCAAACCTTCACGCCACATATAGGCCGCCAGGCTGGCCGCCAGCGCCAGTTTGTAACTTTTGTCGAGCTGGTGTTTGCCGGCGTCACGCTCCAGCAGTGACAGCATCATTTCGCGGTACAGCGTCACGCCATGCACACGCTGGCCGCTGGCTACCAGTGCATCAATACGCGGCATCAGTTGCGCCACCAGTTTCAGGGTGTAGGGCCGCTGGGTCAGCTCGGTCAGGTTGTGTACGCTGGCAACCAAGGCCATAAAGCGGTCAATTTCTGCATCACTGGCCTGGCCCTTGACGGCATGTTGCAAATAAAACCGCACCTGCTGCTGCGTCAAGGGCAAAAGCTGCAGGGCCTCAAACATTTCAGCGCCTTGGTCGCTGCGGTCTTGCCCGGTCAGCTGGGTTTGTTCATCACGAAAGGAGCGAAAAAACTCGTTCCGGCATGACATCAACACACGGGTGCGGCTGGGCGGGCTGGTTTGCCGGTCGGTTTTCAGGCGCGCGGGCAGAACGCTGGTCAGCACCCGCGTAAAGGCCAAGCCGTCGGATTCAGTCAAATGCACCAGGCATTCATCCAGGCCGTCATAAATCACCAGCGCGCCCCGGTTGATCAAGGTCAGCAGTTCGGCGGCCTTGGGCTTGTTTTGCCCTGGCTGGGCACGCCAGCCGGTGTTGATGCAGTCCTGCAAAATCGCCTCCAGCGGCGGCATCTGGCCCTTGAGGTGGCGCAGGCCGGTTATATGACGAAGGTCAAAATAAAGCGGCTGCAGCAGGGCCGGGTCTTTGAGGTGAGCTTCAAGCATGGCGTCCGTCAGGC
>JAZKIK010000250.1:0-15156 GCA_040384925.1 Pseudomonadota bacterium
CCGCTGGGGTGGGTTGACAAAAAGCTGGGGCCGCCTGCGCCGCCGCTGGCCTGGCCCATCTTTTGCCACAGGCTGACCGCTGCCTGGGGGTTGTAGCCGCCGCGTGCAGCCAGCTCCAGCCCGACCAGGTCGGCTTCGGTTTCGTCTTCACGGCTGAAGCGCAGAGTCAGCAGCTGGGTGCCCAGGCTGGCGGCTACGTCGCCGAGCTGGCCCAGACCCAGAAGCTGCGCGCCCAATGACAGCAACTGGCCGGTGCCCTGGCTTTTGGCGATGCGGGCTCTGGCGTGTTCACGCAGGGCGTGGGCCATTTCATGGCCCATGATCATGGCGGTCTCGTCGTCAGTGAGTTTGAGCTGGTCAAGAATGCCGGTGTAAAAAGCGATTTTTCCGCCCGGCATGCAAAAGGCGTTGAGCTGTTTGCTGCCCAGCAGGTTGACTTGCCAGTTCCACTGGCGCGAGCGGTCATTCCACTGGGCGGTTTGCGGCACCAGTTTGGCGGCGATGACACGCAGGCGTTGCAGTTGCGGGTTGCCGGGCTGGGCCAGTGCGCCTTTGTTGCGCGCTTCGGCCAGCATGCTGGCGTACTGTTGTGTGGCGGCAACTTCAAGCTCTTCGGCTGGCACCAGCTTGCGCAGGCTGGAAGCCGGGCCCACATCAACCTGCGCCAGCGCCAGCGGGGCCGCAGCACTGGCCGCCAGCCCGCCAGAAGCGAGTAAAAAGGCCCGGCGGCTAACCCAGGCGGAATGTTTGGCCTCGCATAAAAAACACATGGGTGAATAATAAGCAAAAACCTTTACCCTTATGTCAGACAAAACCCTCTCAAATACCTTGCCTTCTTCTGAATCTGCAACGGCTGTGCCTGCCAAAAAGCCGTGGTCAGCGGTTTTTAAGGTTTACACCGAAAAGGCGACCCTGCGCATGCTGTTTCTGGGCTTTTCAGCCGGGTTGCCGCTGCTGCTGGTGTTTGGCACGCTGAGCTTCTGGCTGCGTGAGGCGGGCATTGACCGCACCACGATTGGCTACCTGAGCTGGGTCGGTCTGGCTTACGGCTTCAAGTGGGTCTGGGCACCGCTGGTTGACCGGCTGCCGATTCCAGTCCTGACGCGGCTTCTGGGCCGCCGCCGCAGCTGGCTGCTGCTGTCGCAAATCACCATCATGGCGGCGCTGGTCGGCATGGCGCTGACGGACCCGCGTGTGTCATTGATGCCGGTGGTGTGGTGTGCGCTGGCGGTGGCTTTTGGTTCAGCCACACAGGACATTGCGCTCGACGCCTACCGCATCGAATCAGCCGATACCGAGCGCCAGGCCGCGCTGGCAGCAGCCTACCAGACCGGCTACCGCATTGCCATGATCTGGGCCGGTGCAGGTGCCTTGTGGATTGCGGCACGCGCCGAGGTGCCCAATGCGGCGTTGTACCAGCAGGGTGCCTGGCAAACGGCTTACCTGGCGATGGCGGTGTCGATGCTGCTGGGTGTGGTGACGGTGCTGGTGTCGCCCGAGCCAGCGGCGCGGGTGCTGCCGCCTTCACGCAATGCCGCCGAATGGCTGAAAAGCGCACTGATCGAGCCCTTCGCCGACTTCTTGCGCCGCTACGGCAAGCAGGCCTTGCTGATTCTGGCCCTGATAGCTGTTTACCGCATCAGCGATGTGGTGATGGGCATCATGGCCAACCCGTTTTATGTGGACATGGGTTTTACCAAGGACGAGGTGGCCGCCGTGACCAAGATCTACGGTGTCATCATGACGCTGGTGGGGGCTTTTGCAGGCGGTGTGCTGGCCATGCGTTTTGGCGTGATGCGGGTGCTGCTGTTGGGCGCAGCCCTGAGTGCGGGCAGCAACCTGCTGTTTGCCTGGCTGGCAGGTGTGGGCCACAACGTGAACGCGCTGGTGTTTGTGATCTCGGCTGACAACCTGTCAAGCGGCATCGCGTCGGCGGCGTTTATTGCCTATTTGTCGAGCCTGACCAACATCAACTATTCGGCCACGCAGTACGCGCTGTTCAGCTCGATGATGTTGCTGCTGCCGAAGTTTCTGGCTGGTTATTCTGGCAAGTATGTTGATGCATTTGGTTACAGCCACTTTTTTGTGGCAACCGCCCTGCTTGGTTTGCCCGTTTTGGTGCTGGTTTGGCTGGCTTCGCGGGCAAAAATGGCAGCTTCTCCGGTGCAACCGGCATAAGCAGCTATTGATTTGCTAGTGGAATTGCGCTGGATTGATGCACATGACAGGTGCATACTGGAGTGGCAACGCACCGGTTTACCTTAACTTTACGATGGCTTCAAGTGCAATTGGCGGGCAGCGCGCACCATGAGGCGATTGATCTGGCGCTGCACTGCAGGTAGTTGCAGGCAGGCCAGCCCCCTGTTTCCCCGCTGAATCGGCCCCGCTTGTGGCCCCGTCAGCATCCATCCAAAGGATTTAGCCATGTCACAACAGCTTTTGATGATTGAGGACGACTCGCGCCTTGCCAATATGGTGGGCGAGTATCTGCGCCAGTCGGGTTATGGTTTTACCCATGCAGCTGACGGTGCCAGCGGTATTGCCGCACTGCAGTCAAACACGCCCGACCTGGTGATCCTGGACCTGATGCTGCCCGACATGGACGGACTTGAAGTCTGCCGCCGCATCAAGGGCCAGGGCAATGACTCGGCCCATACGGCGGTACTGATGCTGACCGCCAAGGGTGACCCGATGGACCGCATTGTCGGCCTTGAAATTGGCGCTGACGATTACCTGCCCAAACCGTTTGAGCCACGCGAACTGCTGGCACGCATACGCGCTGTGCTGCGCCGTGGTGGTGAAGTCGGCAGCAATTCAGGTGCAGGCGGCAGCAGCCACAAGGTGATGCGTTTTGGCTCGCTTGAAATTGACCGCGATGCACGCACCGTGACGGTGTCAGGCGCGATCTGCGAGCTGACTTCCTACCAGTTTGACCTGCTGGTCGCCCTGGCCGAACGCGCAGGCCGCGTGTTGAGCCGCGACCAGATCATGGAAGCCGTGCGCGGCCGTGAACTGGAAGCCTTTGACCGCTCGATAGATGTCCATATGGGCCGCATCCGCAGCGCCATCGAACTGGACGCAAAAGACCCGAAACGTATCCTGACGGTGCGCGGTGTGGGTTATGTTTTTGCGAAGCAGCAGGATTAGGCTTTTTACATGTGGGCGCGTTTTACATCTCATCTGTATGTCCGGATCTGGCTGGCTGTAGTTGCCACCGTGATGGTGCTGACGTTTCTGGTCGGTGCAGCCTGGCGTTTGAGTGCAGACCCGCCGCAGTTGCCGATTCGGGAGGTGCTGGTTCACAACCTGGCTGGAGAGGTGATTGGCAAGGCGCAGACCAAACCTGACCGCAAACCGGGCGAAGACATCGAGTTTGACGTGGTCACCAATGACGGTCAGTCTCTGAACCTGCTGCTGCCACGTCCCAAACGTACGCCGCCACCAGGCTGGGGCCGGCCGCCGTTTGGTTTTGGCTGGATGCTGGTGGTAACCGGGCTGGCAGTTGCGCTCGGCGCTTACCCGGTCATGCGGCGCCTGACGGTGCGGCTTGAGGCGCTGCAGCGTGGCGTGGAGCGCTGGGGCGCGGGTGACCTGTCAGCGCGTGTCAATACCGATGGCAAGGACGAAGTGGCTTTTCTGGCGACGCGTTTTAACCACGCAGCCGAACGCATCGAAACCCTGATGGAGTCACACAAATCACTTCTGGCCAATGCCTCACACGAGTTGCGCTCGCCGCTGGCACGCATACGCATGGGCCTGGAACTGATGGGGGTTGATGCGAAATCACCACAGCGCATGGAAATCTCGCGCAGCATCACAGAACTTGACCAGTTGATTGACGAAATCCTGCTGGCCAGCCGCCTGGACGCCAAACAGGCCGATGCCGAGCCCTTTGAAACCCTGGACCTGACGGGTCTGGCGGCGGAAGAATGTTCGCGTGTCAATGCTGACCTGAGTGCCGATTTAAGTGCCGAACCCGGCCACGGCAGTGATTCTGACCAAGGTGGCCACAGCCTGACGGTGCAGGGTTCGCCCCGCTTGCTGCGCCGCCTGATTCGCAACCTGCTGGAAAACGCCAGGCGCTACAGCCAGGGCGACATCAGCCTGGAACTGTCGCAAAAACGCATCGGTACACAAGAGCTGGCCGTGATCAGCGTTCACGACCGTGGCCCTGGTGTGCCTGCCGCCCAGCGTGAGCGGATTTTTGAGCCTTTTTACCGGCTGCCGGGTGCCAGCGAGCGTGAAGGGGGGGTCGGTCTGGGCCTGGCTTTGGTCAAATCCATCAGCCAGCGGCATGGTGGCACGGTACGCTGCGAGGGCAGACCCGGCGGTGGTGCTTCATTTGTTGTTGAATTACCGATGGCTCAATGAACGCCGGTCAAACGACAGATCAAGCGACATTTTTATGACAACTATTCAAGTTGATGAACTGTTACTTTGTGAAGTAAATCCGCGAACTAAGTCACAAAATAGTTTGATTTAATTGCAAAAAAAGCATCGCCTCATCTAATCGAATGATGGCAAGATGGCTGTGATTAACGCATAGTCAAGGTGTTGCTGTCACAACACTCTTGGTTTGAGGAAAAAAAGAAGAACAAATACCAGTCGCAGAAATTTTGATCTCCCAACGACGTCCTTCGTCCAGAAGGACTTTCAAGGCCACTGTGAAGTGGTCTTTTTTTTGGCTGGATCGTTCAACTTACAAGAGTGCAGCCAGTTCGCGCGTCAGCTGCGCTGCGGGTATTTCGCGGCAAGCGCTGGTGTTCTGGCCTGACCAGAGGGGCGAGAAGTCGCCCAGGCCACGTTTTTCTGCCGCCGTGCGCAGTGGCGTGATGGCGGTGGTGGCCAGTGGAAATGCAGGTGATGCGGCATTCAATGGGCCCAGCTCCCGCATGACACGGTTCACAATGCCGCGTGCCGGCCGTCCGGTGAACAGGCTGGTCAATGCCGTGTGTGCAGCGCCTTCGCTTTTCAGTGCGGCGCGGTGAACCGCGCTGCTTGTGGCCTCCGGGCACAGCATGTAGGCGGTGCCGACCTGCGCCGCAGCCGCACCCAGCGCCATGACCGCAGCCACGCCGGCTGCATCGGCAATACCGCCCGCCGCGATCACTGGCACCCTCACGGCACGCACAATTTGCGGCAGCAGCGCAAAAGTGCCAACCTGGGTTGTCAGGTCATCAGTCAAGAACAGGCCCCTGTGGCCACCTGCCTCCAGGCCCTGGGCAATGATGGCGTCAACGCCTTGCGCCTCAAGCCAGTGTGCCTCGGCCACCGTGGTGGCCGAGCAGATGATTTGTGAGCCCCAGTTGCGCACCCGCGCCATCAGCTCTGCCGATGGCAGGCCAAAATGAAAACTGACGACGGCTGGTTTGAAGTCCTGCAGGATGTCGGCCACTTCATGCGTGAACGGTGCCCGGCCTGGCCCGGTGGGTATGTTGTTGATGTCCAGACCATATTCGGCGTAATAGGGTGCCAGCGCGGCACGCCATGCCGCCTCGCGTTCAGCACTGGGTACGGGTGGTTGGTGGCAGAAGAAGTTGACGTTGTAGGGTTTGGCAGTTTGGGCGCAAATGGTTGCCAGCTCGCTGCGCAAGGTATCCGGCGACAGCATTGCACAGGGCAATGAACCCAGGCCACCGGCATTGCTGACCGCAACTGCCATGGCGCTGCCCTGGACGCCCGCCATAGGTGCCTGAATAATGGGCAAAAGCATGCCCAGATTTTGTGTGAAGGTACTCATGTTTCAATCCACGCCCCTTGAGAGGCAAATTTGGAAAAAGCTATTTTCCGGGCAAATCCTGTGCCCTGAAGGGGTGGGCTGAAACCAATCTGGATTTTTCAGGCTACGGCACCGGCTGAAGCGCGTTTGCCACACGGCTGGCCCCGATGTCATTCAGGCAACGTGTGTGGCCCAGCGGGCAGTCACGCTGAAAACACGGGGCACAGTCCAGCGGCGGCTGGTAGGCCGCATCATTTTTAAGCCACAGGACCACGGCCTTGTCGCTGAGTGGTGGTGTATGCAGCGGGCTGGAAGACCCAAAAATAGCCACCTGCGGCACACCTAGCGCGGCGGCCACATGCATCAGGCCGGAATCGTTGCTGATGGTGGCCTTGCTTGCAGCAATCAGCGCCAGCGCCTGCGGCAATGATGTCTTGCCTGCAAAATTGAGGCAATGACCGGGTTTTGCCAGATTGGCAGGTGCAGCAATCGCATCACACAAGGCGGCTTCCTTGCCTGAGCCAAGCAAAACCACAGGCAAGTCAAGCTGCGCTGCGAGTTCTGCGAAGTGGCCTGCAGGCCAGCGTTTGGCGGGGCCAAACTCGGCACCCGGTGCAAAAACATAAAAACCACCCGCCAGCAAACCGAGGTCTGCAACCGTCCGGGAGGTTTCCGATTCGGCAATCGCCAGTTGCGGCCTGTCGGCTTCAAGATTGGCCTGACCGCTGAGCGCTGAATAAAACGCCACCATGGGCGGCTTGTTTTTCGGGTTTTTCAGCCGGTGTGTAAGCAGGCCAACACGTGCTTCACCAAAATAGCCAATCCGTTCGGGAATGCTGGCCAGAAAGGGCAGCAGCGCGCTTTTCAGCGAATTTGGCAGCACATAGGCCTTGTCAAACCGGCCTTCGATACGTTTGGCAATTGCCCGCCGCTCCCGAAACTGCAGGCCACCATGCGCAAACGGAAACTCGATGACCTCGGCCACCTGCGGCATGGCCCGGTAAACCGGTGCCACCCAGGGCAGCGCACCAACCGTCAACCGCTCGCCACGCGCATGCAGGCGGCGCAGCAAAGGCTCGGTCATGACCGCATCGCCGATCCATTGCGGAGCGATGACGAGGGTGTTGGTAACGGGGGTTTGCATTAAAGCCGTTCGCCCTGAGCCTGGCCTGTCCTGAGCCTGCCGAAGGGTCGACGGGGGTATTAAAGTGCTCATGTCGGCAAGAGGCTTCGACAAGCTCAGCCCGAACGGAGGTTTGGGTTCAACCTAATGTCCGCCACCAAAATGTTCGCCGTCTTTCAGTTTGTAAACCGTGCCGCAATACGGACATTTGGCTTCACCTGTGCGTGCCACATCAAGATAGACCTTGGGGTGGCTGTTCCAGATTTTCATGTCAGCTTTTGGGCTGGGGCAATAGACACCGCCCTGACCATTGAGGTCGGCGGCCAGCAGTTCTACATTGAATGATTTGGTCATGATGGTTCTGTCTTTTCAGACTTTGGCCAACCAGTTGGCGTATTTGGGGTTGCGTCCATTGACGATGTCAAAAAACGCGGCCTGGATTTTTTCAGTGATGGGGCCGCGTGAACCGATGCCCAGTTCGATGCGGTCCAGTTCACGAATCGGTGTGACTTCAGCTGCCGTGCCGGTAAAAAACGCTTCGTCAGCGATATACACCTCGTCGCGGGTGATGCGTTTTTGCACCACTTCAAGGCCCAGGTCCTTGGCGATATGCAAAATGGTATTGCGGGTGATGCCGTTGAGTGCGCCGGCTGACAGGTCAGGTGTGTAGATCACACCGCCCTTGACCACAAAGATGTTCTCGCCAGCACCTTCGCTGACAAAACCCGAGGCGTCGAGCAGCAGGGCTTCGTCGTAACCGTCGTCCAGCGCTTCCATATTGGCCAGAATCGAGTTGGTGTAGTTGCTGACGGCCTTGGCCTGCGTCATGGTGATGTTGACGTGGTGGCGGGTGTAGCTGGAGGTTTTGACACGGATGCCGCGCCGCATGCCTTCTTCACCAAGGTAGGCACCCCAGGCCCAGGCCGCCACCATCAGGTGGATGGTGTTGCCCTTGGGGCTGACGCCCAGTTTTTGCGAGCCAATCCAGGTCAGCGGGCGCAGGTAGCCGCTTTCCAGATTGTTTTCACGTACCACGGCTTTTTGCGCTTCCATGACTTCTTCCTTGCTGAAGGGAATCTTCATGCGCAGGATCTTGGCGCTGTTGAAAAGGCGTTCGGTGTGCTCTTCAAGCCGGAAAATCGCTGTAGAGCCGTCGTCCTGCTTGTACGCACGCACGCCTTCAAAGGCACCACAACCGTAATGCAGTGTGTGGGTCAGCACATGGATCTTGGCGTCACGCCAGTCGACCATCTGGCCATCCATCCAGATTTTTCCGTCGCGGTCTTCCATGGAGGGGGCTACTGGGGACATGTGCTAATCCTGTTGTGTGTGGGGTAAAGGGAGTCGGGACCAGACCCCCGAGGCGGTCTGGAAAACTTGAGTCGCTGATTTTACGAGGGCTTATGTCGAATACGGCGCAAGTCATGCACAAGTCTTTGGCCCGCGTCATGAGGGCTTCATTTTGCCCGGTCAGCATCAAGCCTGGTTCAGAAAAACGCCGACCAAAAAGGGATAAACACCATGAACAAAAACTTTGCAATCGCTCTTGTCTTGATGGCTTTTTGTGCCGCCAACGCTGGTGCTGCTGGCAAAAATGAAGTCAAAACCGAGGTAAAACTTGCCAGTCCGGATGACGCCCAGTGCAAAAAGGAAGTGACGCAGTATGTGGACGCCTTGCAGTTTGTCAGGCAATCGGCGGGTGACCAGATGAGTGACAGGGTCATGAAAAACTATGTGGGTATTGAGCAGCTCAAACAAACTGTCGCCAACTCAGGCCCCTGTGCTGCAGCGCAGTTGCTGCGTGAAAAACGCGCAACAAAGTAACTTTTTCAGTCCGCCGAGGGTGCCACTGGCCTGAAAAGTTCATGGTGCGACAGTTTGCCACCGGCAAAGGTGCAGGTCACGACGGACTCGGAACCGTCTTTCCAGACAAACACCTCGGGCTGCTGGTCTTTGACCGAGATCAACTGGCCCAGCGATTTGGTCATGGCCACCACATGCAGCAGAGTCATGCCGGGCTTGAGTTTGGCGTTCAGCATGACGGCACTGTCAACATACCCGATAGGCCGGTTGGAAGCGCGCTTGAGCACCTGCATGGTGCGCGTGAAGTTAAGCAGCACCCAGAACACCAGCAAGGTCACAACCGCAGCCAGCCCAGCCCAGCTGTAAGACCGAAAAGCCAGCACAGCAGCGCCAATGATGGCGACAGGAACGATGATTTTTTGAAAGTTCATGGTCGTATTTTCGCAGCCCCGGCAGTGCCCGGGCTTGCGGAGAGTGCGTAGCGGCTCAAAACCCCTTGTCATGGCATTTTTTAATGCCTTTTTCGAAATCACAGCGGGCTCTGAGCATCAGATCAGACCAGGCTCTGCCGGACTGCGACCTCAGCTCGTATTGTTTCAATGCTGTCAATACGCCTACTCATCGCAGTTAAAATTTGTAAATTGATAAAATAAGTTGACAAATTTGACAAATAAACTATTATTCAAACATCAAATGATGAATTTTACAAAATCATTACTTTTGTAGCATCTGTCTTTGGTTGTTGAGCTGAGTAGCTCGGGCAATTTTGCCAATTTGTTTAAACAGGAGTTCAATATGAACAAGAAAATGACAAAACTTGCGGTCGCAATCAGCGCTGTGCTTATGGTTGGTGGCGCGATGGCTACGGATTCCGGCTCCGGTACGATGGCCGTTTCTGGCAGCATTGCAGCAGAATGCGCGGTCGGCAATACCGCCGCAATGACCTTCGGTGCCTTGACCATGCTGACGACTGCAGGTGCACAAAGCGCAGCCAGCAATTCGAGTTCTGGTGGTACGTTTGATGCGATTTGCACAAACGGCACCTCTACTCCCAAGCTGAGGTTTACATCCCTGAACACCGGTACCGCCGATTTCCGCCTGGTGGGGGCCGACACGACGTCCTACATTGTCTATACCCTCGCAGTAAGCGGCGGCGGAGCGGCGATTACTTACGGCACGGATGCGGCGTTCGCGGGTCTGACGGCAGATGGCACGACCAAGAGCCTGGCCATCGTAGGAACGATTGCAGCGGCTGCAAAGAATGCCAAAGCGATTCAGGCATATACCGACACCATCACGATCACCAGCAGCTACACACCCTGATAAAAGTGAATGTTCAAAGTGCGCCACATGACCCTCAACATCAGGCTGACCCTGTCCCGTACCTGGCTGGTACTGGGAACGGGCTTATTGATGAGCACTGCAAGCACCGCTCAACTGCTGGTTAATCCGGTGGTCATTGAGCTCGGTGCAAACCAGCGCGTGGCGACCGTAAAAATCACGCTAAGCAGCACCGCAAAAGCGGCCGTGCGCTTGCAGGCAGAACTGCTGCGCTGGCAGCAGAGCCTCCAGGGTGAAGACATCACACAAGCCAATAGCGAGTTATTGGTGACACCCCCTATTGCCGATTTGCGGCCAGGGGAGACGCAGCTGTTTCGTGTTGCCGTACGTGGGGGGCGCACCGCGCCCGAAGAACTTGCATACCGGCTGATCCTGGAAGACATTGCGGAGCCCGTCGCACCTGACAATACGGCAACAGACATTGCGATAAGCTTTCGCATGCGTTATGACCTTCCCGTTATGGTTGCGCCTGTCGGAAAGGTCATGAATGCATTACGCTGGAAGCCCTGTCCGGCGCTTGCGACGACACCCGCGCCTCGATCCGCAGCTGTTGATACTGAAGCCTGCATGCGGCTTTTCAACGCAGGCAATCGCCGCGTCAAGGTACAGACCATCCATTGGTCCGGTGACGGCTGGCAACAGGCCCAGCCTCTTGCAGAAGGCGTGAACATCCTTGTTGGTGCCGAACGCGAATGGCGAATCCCGCTTCAGGCTGGCAAGTCCGGTGGATTGCGGGGCATACAAATCCAGACCGCACGCGGCGAAACACTTCAGGCAGAAGCAGAGGGGTTCTAGGCCACTGCCCTTGGGCCCGACTTGAACCTATACACTCACAACCCTGAGCTGCCAATGCTTTGTGCATTGATGGCGTCGGCATGGCTACTGCACGATCAAACACACCACACGGCCAGCCGCAGCCTCAACACCGGATTGTGAGACGTCCGCTGGGCAAGGCATTGGCCCTGATCGGGCTGGTAGCATGGCCATTGGGCAGTTCCGCGGCCGCCAGTACGCAGATAAACGTGAGCCTGCTGCAGGACGATGGCAGTGCCACACGGCTGCGGGTGCAAATACCGGGCGGTTATGAGCCTGACCTGGGCTGGTCAGGCACGGCAGGGCCGGGACCTTACCGCCTGGTTCTGATATGGCAGGGTACTGACCTCATCATGGACAGGGCCTTGCCGACCTTGCCGGCGGGCGGCGCAGGGCCGCTGCAAAAGGTGGTGTTGCTCAACTCACCAGAGGCCAGTCGGCTGGAAATGCAGATCAGCGAGCCGGTGACACCTTCGATGCGCCGGATCGGCGACTCATGGGTGCTGCGGCTTGAACCTTCAGCGCCTGCTCGAATTGTGCCAATTGTTTCAGTTGCACCAGTTGCAGCCCAGCCCCCCATCAAAGTCACCCCGTCGGCCACCATGGCCGCAGCACCACTACTTGCCACCCCACCAGCACCGCCTCCCGCCGCTCCGGCTGTCGAGGTCGCGGCGCTCACCCGGCCCCTTCCCCAAGCCATTGCTGCGACGGCAGGCAGGGGTAAAAGTTCACGCGTTCCTGACGGTCCGCCGCAACCAGAAATCCTGCTTGTGGATCTTGTCGTCAATGGTCAGCGCCAACCCGATGTGGCCCGCATCGAGCAATGGCCAGACGGCAGCTTGCTGCTGGCCGCCAATACCTGGACAGATGCGCGGCTGACGCCACTGGCCCAGAGCCGCACCTTGAGCGATGGCTCGGCAGCTTATGCCATCAACGCCGTGCCTGGTGCCACCTACCGCGTGAACCGGCAAAACCTGAACCTGGAAATCAACGCGCCAGCGACTGCCTTTATAGGCTCGACCATGGGTGTGCAAGGCGCGACCGCTGCGCCGCCACCCCGGCCGGAGCCGGGTGTCATTCTTAACTATGACGCCTCGCTGGAGCGCCCGGCCAATGGCGGCGTCATGACGGGCGGTGCCACGCTGGAGGCCGTTGCCTTCAGTCCTTGGGGTAGCTTTGTGGCCTCGGCACTGGTGCGCGACGATGGAAAGACCCGCAGCTTTGAACGGCTGGACACCTTCTGGCGCTACGACATGCCCGAGCGGCTGGAGTCGCTGGTGGTCGGCGACACCATTGGTACAGCGGGCGGCTGGAGCCGGCCGGTACGTTATGGCGGTATACGCTGGGGCCGCGACTTTGGCATGCAGCCCGGTTTTTTGACCACTCCGCAGCTGACGCTGAACGGCGAAGCGGCCCTGCCTTCCACCGTCGAGGTACTGGTCAACAATGCGCGGCGCATGAGCCAGCCGCTGCAGCCGGGCCCGTTTGAGCTGACCAACGTGCCTCTTGTGAGTGGTGCAGGTGAAATCAATCTGGTGGTGCGCGACCTGCTGGGCCGTGAAACCATCGTGCAGCAAAGTTATTACTCATCACCACGCTTGCTGGCCAGGGGCCTGAGTGATTTTTCATTCGAGGCAGGATGGCTGCGTACCGGCTACGGCGTGGACAGCCAATACGGTGACGCTTTTGGTGCCGCGACCTGGCGGCAGGGACTGAGCGACAGCCTGACGGGTGAAGGCCGCGTCGAGCTGCAGGCCAATCGCCGTGCAGCGGGCATTGAACTGGCGGGCTTGCTTGGCAACTGGGCTGTGGGCCGCATGGCTTTTGCCGCATCCAGCGGCCACACCCAGGGCACCAGCGAAAGCGGCCATATGTTGCAGCTTGGCATGGAACGCAGCAGCACCAGCGGCGGCGCGGCCTTGCAGTATGAATATGCCAGCCAGGGTTTTGAGCCTTTTGGCGAGGGCGTTGGCTCACTGGCAGTGACGCAGCGCACGCGCGAGCGCTGGCTGGCAAGCATTGGCGGATCGATATGGAAATCGGTCACCGGGGGCGTGAGTTACGTGCGCCAGACGCGCTGGGACGGCGACCAGGTGCAATGGCTGGGCCTTTCAGTTGGCATGCCGCTGTGGAAGCGCGCCAGTCTGAGTCTTGCATTGAACAAGCGGCTCGATGGCGACCACACATGGCAACTCAGCGCGACGGTGAGTATTCCTCTGGATGACGGGATTTACACCTCGGCCCAGGTAAACCGCAGCCCCGCTGGCAAGTTTGCCGGTGTGGTGTCGGCTGCGCGCAGCGCACCGGCAGGCCCGGGCCTGGGCTGGCGCGTGGAAGGCTCAAGCGAGGAAAGCCAGCGCGTGCGTGGCAGTCTGCAATACAACAGCAACCAGGCCGAGTTTGCCGCCGACGCGGCCAGCGACGCAAAAGGCAAGGTGGCGGTTCGCGCCGGTGTGCGCGGCACGCTGGGGCTGGTTGCCGGTTTGCCTTTTGCGTCACGCCCGATTGGCCAGGGCAGCTTCGCAGTAGTCGAAGTTGAAGGCATGGCGGGCATACCGGTCAAACGCAGCAACCAGGTGGTGGCCGAGACCGATGCAAGAGGGCTGGCCTTTGTGCCTGGGTTATTGCCCTGGGAAAAAAACCAGATCGAAATTGACCCAAGCGATCTGCCGCTGGACACCGAGCCAGACAACATGGTTCAGCAAATAACACCCTACGCACGCAGCG
The DNA here is from genome assembly GCA_040384925.1 of Pseudomonadota bacterium. Classification (GTDB taxonomy): domain Bacteria; phylum Pseudomonadota; class Gammaproteobacteria; order Burkholderiales; family Burkholderiaceae_C; genus Polaromonas. Next base: position 13,527 of record JAZKIK010000250.1, read on the forward strand.
GGGCAGTCGTGAAGTTTGCGATGCGCCGCTCGCGCCAGGCACTGGTCGTATTGCAGCAAGCCAACGGAACCGTGATACCTGTGGGTGCCAGGGTCGCGCTCCTGCCCAGCGGCGCAGAATTCATTGCGGGGCGCCGCGGAGAAGTCTGGTTAACCGGCCTGGCTGCGGGACAACAGCGCATGAAAGCCAGCTGGCCTGGCGGTTCCTGTGAAGTGGAACTGCAATTGCCCGACAACGACAACAACATGCCCGCAAAAATCGGGCCCATAAGCTGTGCAAACAACTGAAATGCTCACCATCCCGCCAGGTTACCGGTACCGCCAGGCCTTCGCGCTGCTGGCCATCTTGTCCATGTTCGTATGGGCAATCGGGGCCCACGCGGCGGGCTGCACCATCAGCTCCACAGGGCTGGCTTTCGGGCCCTATCAGCCCATCAGCTTTGCGGGCCAGCTGACATCAACGGACATTACAAGCAATGCCAGCGTTGCGCTTGTCTGCACCGGCATCGTCAGCGGCGGCAGCTACAACATTTCCCTGGGGCCCAGCATTGTGGGCACCGGTGACCGCATCAGCACCCGCTATCTTGCCAACAACAGCAATGGCGGCGACCACATGGCCTTCAACATCTACACCAGTGGAACCTACGCATCGGTTTGGGGCAACGGCTCAGTGGGCAGCCTGATAGGCGGCACCATCAACCCCGGCGACAGCAACCAGTCCACACCGGTATACGGAAAGATACCCGCCGGTCAAAGCACACTCAAGGCAGGCAGCTTTACCGGCTCCATGACCATGACAGTTACCTATAACCCTTGATTTTAAGCCTTTTATACCTGTTGCATAATCACAGCGGGCATAGTTTGCTATGTGTTTTATAGTAAATACATTCAGCAACTGCGCGCCATCAGGCCGGTTTGCAGCGCAAAAGCCCAATCCGGGCGCTTGCGGGCTGCGGCCACGCTGGCCTGTGCGCCGTGGTCGTAAGGCAGGGCGCGCAGATCTACTGCCCAGCCACTGGCGGTTTTTTCAATCAGGGCGTAACGCGCATGGGGCGTGCCGTTTTCAACGATATGAGGATGCGGGTGAATGTCGTCATAAGCCTGCAGGCCGACGCTTCCGGGGTTGACGACCAGCACCTCACCGCACTGCGCCAGACGCGGTACATGGGTGTGGCCGCACAGCACCAGCGAATGCGCCACACCAGCCAGCCGGGCCAGCACTTCATCCGGCGTGGCGGGCCGCATGCCGGTCGGGTGGGCGTCAGCTTTGAGCAAGTCGTGCCCAGGCACGGTGGTTTCAAGCCAGTAAATCAGGTCGTTTTGCGGTGTGCCGTGGCACAAAAAAACCTCGCTGTTCAACTCCAGCGTGGCGGGCAAGGACCTGAGCCACGCCACATGTTCAGGCTTCAGCTGGCTGGCGGTGTAAGCGTCGGTGCTCAGCGGGTCAAGCGCCTGCCCGGCGTCAAGCAATTCAAGCACCTGGCGTTCGTGGTTGCCGCGCAGGGTGATGAAATTTTTTTCCATCAGCAGGTCGGCCGTTTCAGCCGGTTGCAGCGGCCCGCTGAGGATGTCGCCGAGGTTGATGGTCTGGTCAACGCCGCGCTTTTGAATATCGGCCAGCACGGCCTGCA
>JAZKIK010000251.1:0-9495 GCA_040384925.1 Pseudomonadota bacterium
TCACGCGGTTTTCCGGTTGAGGTTACAGATCGCTCTGCCGTAGAGCAAATACCGCATGCGTTTACCGGCACCAGAGCTACGAGGGGTATTTATCACTGGCTGATTGACTATATGCCGTGTTTTGCCTGGTTGCCCGCATCGGGCTTGCTTGCAGACCCCTCATTCAAGATACTGCTGAACGCTGCCAATGCAAAATTTGAGGCCGACGTGTTGAATATAGTGCAGATGGGCACCTCGGTTCAGAAGATCTCGCAACCGATTTTTGTCCGGAGACTGTTCATGGCAACTGTCGGGTTTCGCCGCATGACTGGCTGGAGCCATCTTGATCCGGTTTATGCCGCCCTGGCCGCGCATGCCAACGAGATAACGCGGCAGCAGGGAGTCGAATTGCCATCGCGGGTTTACATTACTCGCAGGGATGCCGCTCGCCGTGTGCTGGTCAACGAGCTGGAGGTGGAAAACCTCGCCAGGGCGCAGGGTTTTGTGGTGATGGAGTTTTCAAGTATTCCGGTGGCGCAGCAAATTGCCATCGTCGGCAATGCCGATGTGGTGATGTCGCCGCATGGTGCCGGCCTGTCGCATATCGTGTTCAGCCGGCCAGGAACACAGATTATCGAAATCCTGCCCATCATGGATGGCAGTTACCGTTTGCGTTTCAACTATGCCAGACTGTCCATCATCAAGGGCCATCGGTATTCAGCCTGGCTTGAGCCGCAGCGGCCTGGCAAGGACAAATGGACGGTTGATCTTGCAGCTTTCAGTGCCTTCCTGAACAAGACGCTGGCTGTCACTGTCTGACAGGCTTTTTAAAGGTGTACAGGAGACCCGTGTTATGGATTTGAGCCGCTTTCCGCGCCGCCGCTACACCCAGGGGCCGACGCCACTGGAGTTTTTGCCCAATTTCACCAAGGCGCTGCGCGCCACCTGTCCGGAAGGCTCAGGCCCGAATGTCTGGATCAAGCGTGACGACATGCTGGGCCTGACGCCTGGTGGCAACAAGACGCGCAAGCTCGAGTTTTTGGCTGCTGACGCGCTGGCTCAGGGCGCAGACACCCTGATTACCTGTGGTGCACCCCAGTCCAACCATTGCCGTGCCACACTTTCGGCCGCCATCAAGGAGGGCATGAAGTGCCGTTTTGTGATTGAAGAAAGGGTGCCGGACAGCTACAGGCCGGACGCCAGCGGCAACAATTTTTTGTTCCGCCTGATGGGTGTGGAGGCCATCACGGTCGTGCCTGCGGGCAGCAATATGCTGGATGCGATGCAGAAAGTTGCCACCGAACTGGCATTGAAGGGGCGCAAGGGCTACATCGTGCCGGGTGGCGGCTCCAACGCCATTGGCGGTCTGGGTTATGTGGCCTGCGCGCAGGAGTTGCAGCAGCAGTTTTTTGAGCAGGGCGTACACATCGACGAAATCGTGGTTGGCTCTGGCAGCTCGGGCACCCATGGTGGTTTGCTGGCAGGTTTTCTGGGTAACCACATCCATATTCCACTGATAGGTATTGGTGTCAGTCGTGACCCGGTTGATCAGGACATTCTTGTACACCGGGAGGCTCAGGCAGTGGCCGACCTGCTGGGTCTGAACATCATTGTGCCGCGAGAAGCGGTTTTGACCTTTGGCGACTGGTGGCGGCCCAAGTATTCAGTGCCCAACCAGGCCATGGTTGAGGCGGTGCAGATGCTGGCGCGTACAGAGGCGATTCTGCTCGACCCGGTTTACACCGGCAAAATCATGGCCGGGCTGATCGGCCTGGCGCGACAAGGCTATTTTGCCGCCGATGAAAATGTACTTTTCATTCACACCGGTGGCGCACCATCGCTTCACGCCTATGAATCCGACGTGCTGGGCCTGACGTCACTGCCGGATTAAAACGGGCCAGCGCTTCAGGCAAGACTCAATGCTGGCTGGCTGCAGCTGTTTCTCCCGCCACCAGCCATGCCTTGAGCTCGGTTTGGGTCTGCAGCCAGCTGTCATGCAAATGCCTGTGCAGGCTGTCCATGTCGGGTGGAATCACACCTGTGATAGCCGATTCCTCGATTTTTGAGCTCCAGGCATGAAGCGCCTGTGCTCCCACGTTGGAGGCTGAACCCCTGAGCCCATGGGCGGCCTCTGCCAGTTGCACCACATCGCCCTGTGCGTGGGCCCTGGCAATGGCAGCAATGCTGCGCGGCACATCGGCCATAAAAAGTGTGATGACCTCACGTACCGTTTCAAGCGCATCATCAAATTCGCGGAATTCATCAAGGCGACTGAAGTCCATTGCGGCGGCTGGCAGCGCTTGCGCCGGAGCGTTCAAAACCGCTTCCCTTGCCGTTTCTGAAGCAGCCCCAGCGGCAATATCCGGCGCTGATTCAATGTGCTCGTTCTCCGTCAGGCCGGCCGTCCAGCGCAGCAGCGCCCGTGTCAGGTCCGACACCTGAAGCGGTTTTGTCAGGTAATCGTCCATGCCAGCAGCCATGCAGCGTTCGCGGTCTTCAATGGATGCGTCTGCCGTCAGGGCAATGATGGGGGGTGCCTGCTTGCCAAAAAGCTGATGGATGATCTGGCTGGCCTGCAGGCCATCCATGCCCGGCATGTGCAAGTCCATCAGGATGGCACCAAAACGCTGGCCTTTTTCTTCCATGCTGCTGGCCACGGCGGCCACGGCCTGCCTGCCATCGGGCGCTGTCACCCAGTCATAACCCAAGCGGCCCAGCACACCACAGGCGACCTTCAGATTGACCACGTTGTCATCCGCAACCAGTACCGTGATGTGTTTTTTTACATCCAGCCGTTCGGCCTGCTGGTTGATCAGGGCACCGCCGATTGACAGGCAGCGTGCCAGCGTTTCAAACAACTGGCTCTGGCGTGCGGGTTTGAGCAGCCGGGCATTAAAGGGACCGCTGGCCGCACCACCGGGCATAAAACCGGAGCTCAGCAAAATCAGCGGCAGATGAGCGCATTCCGGCAAGCCGCGGATGCGGCGCGCCAGCTCCATGCCGTCCATGCCTGGCATATGCATGTCCGTGATGACGGCATCTGGCGGCGCGCCCTGTTCAAGAACATCCAGCGCCAGCGCCCCGGATTCCGCTGCCGCCACCTTCATTCCCCACTGCCGCAACTGGCGTGTCAGCACCCGCACATTGACCGGGTGATCATCGACCACCAGCACACGTTTGTCCTGCAACACAGCGGCGTCCAGCGCTACCAGCTCTTTGGGTAGTGCAGTTTCGGGTACACGCACTGTGAAGGAGAAAACAGAACCCTTGTCCAGCTCGCTTTTGACGCTGATCACACCGCCCATCAATTCCACCAGCCGTTTGCAGATGGCCAGGCCCAGTCCGGTACCGCCGTATTTGCGGGTGGTGGATGCGTCAACCTGGGTGAAAGCTTCAAACAGCGCGCCAACCCGCTCGGGCGGAATGCCTATGCCTGTGTCCTGTACGCTGAATTCGAGCAGCATACGGCCCTGGTCGTCAGCCTGGCCCGCGAGCCTGGCGAGTACCGAAACCGAACCGCGTTCGGTAAATTTGACCGCGTTGTTGACCAGATTGATCAGAATCTGCCGCAGCCGGGTGACGTCGCCCAATATGGCCAGCGGCGGGCCACCTGCGGCTGGCCCCGGTATGTCAACAATCAGCTCTATGCCTTTTTCACGTGCGCGCGGCGCTGCGATGTCACAGGCTTCTTCAATCATGTTGCGAACGCTGACGGGTTCACTTTCCAGGTCAAACTTGCCGGACTCGATTTTTGAAAAATCAAGAATGTCATTGATGACGGCCAGCAACTGGTCGCTTGACAGCCGTATGGTCTGCAGAAAGTCGCGCTGTTCACTGTCGAGCGAGGTTTCGGCCAGCAGGGCGCTCATGCCAACCACACCGTTCAGCGGTGTGCGTATCTCGTGGCTCATGGTCGCCAGAAAAGCGGCCTTGGCGCGCACCGCTTCTTCAGCCGCGTGGCGAGCGCGTACCAGCTCCGATTCACGTGACAAAACTTCTTCTTCAGCCGCACGGGCGCGTGTACTTTCGACTTCGGCCTGTGTCTTTTCCGTGCGCATGCGGTCCGCGACACGGTTAAAGGCCAGCACCACTTCGCCAAGCTCATCCCTGGTGTCGAGTGATACAGCACCGCCCTCACGATCATCAAGCATTCGGTCAGACGCCTCGCGCAGGCTGGTCACGGTACGCATCACACCCGCGTAGAACGCCAGCAGCAAATACAGCACCACTGCCAGCACGGCAGTGACAAAAATGATCACCATCAACATGCGTTGCTGGAAACCGTGAATCCGCGATTCCAGCAAAAGCTGCAGTTCAGCCGATTCACGTTCGCCCAGTATGTAGTTGGCGGCCTGGGCACGTGCCAGCAACTGTTCTGCAAGTGCTGCAAGGGCTGGCGTTGCGTTGGCTGCGGTCAGGTTTCGCAAGGCCGCCACGGCATCCTTCACGGCCAGGTCGTAAGACTGAACGGCGTCGGTCAGGCGCAGTTTGAGCTGGCCGGTTTTTTCGTTCCTGAAGGCGGTTTCGGCGCCGTAGTCAGTACGGCTGAGGTTCGATTCGATCAAACCGCTAAGGCGAATCAGGTCGGCACTTTGACCATCCTTTGCCTGTGTTGGAACTGCCTGCGTAGTTTTTGCCCTGTTGCTCATGGCGCGGGCTTCCGCCTGGGCCAGCAGCCTGGCCTGCAGCACCAGGTCTGCAGCGTCGGGCAGCTTCAGCAGCACGGCTTCCATCAGGTAATACGAGTCAAGGTCCGGGTCAAGAATCAGGTTGGACACATCACCCACGTGCGCTACCAGCGCGCCAATGTCGTCCTGCAGTTTGCGATGCAGCGTATCGCCGTCAACCGGCGGCAGCATCAGCAGTCGACCGGCCATGAAGGCCGCGTTTTCCTTGATGATGCCAAGTTTGGCCTTTGATTCCAGCTCGCTGCCGAGTTTTTCGTCCATGCGGTCCAGCTCGTCCAGCGCCAGTTTGATGTCCGCCTGGGCTCTGACCAGCTCAGGCCGCTGGTCAGCCTGGCCGCCAACATAGGCTGCAGCTATCAGCCTGCTGCGCGCCACCTGTTCCTGCAGGGCCCGCAGGGGGCGCAGGTAATGAGCGCCGGCGATTTCCTTTTCGGCAAACCGTATCGAATTGTTGATTTCGCCAACCAGCAGATACAGCGTCAACCCCAGCGGCAGCGCAAACAGCAAAAAAATCAGCAAAAACTTGCGCGGGTACGTCAGCCTGTCCATCAGGCGGCGCGCGGGCCGCAGCAGTGCGGCACGGGCCAGGCGGGAGGGTTTTAAGGACATGCCGGTGCTTGCCAAAACGGGTTCCTTGTGCAGTTGTCGACGGATTATGGTGGGTTTTTGACTTTTGCCCTGGCTCTTGCCAATGCAGCATCAATCATGCCGCGCTTGCGTTCTGCGGCTGAAATGGCATCGGCCTGGGCTGTCTGGGCCAGGGCAGGCAAGGGCGTTTCAGTCGCAGCAGGTGCTGCAGACACTGTTGCTGCAGGTCGTTCGGGCTCTGCGGGCCCTTCAGAACTGTTGCGCGGGTCCTGAGGGTATCTGTTGCCATGTGATTCATAACGTTGCCGGGCCATGGCGGCCTGTTCCGCCGACCAGGCCTGCCAGCCCGTCAGCTCGCCGCTGACATTTTCCAGGCTGATGCAGTCAACCGGGCAGACCGGAATACACAACTCGCAGCCGGTGCAATAAGGCTCTATCACGGTATGCATGACTTTGTTGCTGCCCAGAATGGCATCGGTAGGGCAGGCCTTGATGCACAGGGTGCAGCCTATGCACCATTCTTCGTCAATGATGGCCACCGGGCGTGGCCCTTCTTTTCCATTGGCCGGGTTCAGTTCCAGCACAGGCTGACCGGTAAGGGCTGCAAGACGTCTGATGCCTTCCTGGCCGCCGGGTGGGCACTGGTTGATGGCGGCCTCGCCTGAGCTGATGGCCTGCGCATAGGCCACGCAATCAGGGTAGCCGCAACGTGTGCACTGGGTTTGCGGCAGTGCCGCAAGAATGCGGCTGAAGAGGGAAAGCTTGGCGGTTGAAGTCACCGCCTTATTGTCCCCCGCTTCAGGTTCTTGATGCCCTGCTTATTTGCTGAGTGACGTTTTGGCAGCAGGTTTTTTGACAGCTTTTGCCACCGACTTGACCTGTGCTTCCACGGCTTTGACGGTTTCTTCATTGGCCCACTTGGTAGCCGGTGCTGGTGCCTGTTTGGCTTCCGGCTTGAGCTCTGCCGGCGTCGCCACGGCATCTACAACAGCAGCAACTGCTGTTGCTGCGGGCTCTGCCACTGCCGGTGCCGCAACTTCTTGCGTCACTGTTGCGACGGCAGGTGCTGGTGGAGTCACTGTTTCAGCTGCAATCACCACTGGTGTTTTTGCGACTGCGGGTGCTGCGGGTTCCGCTGCAACGGGCAAGGTGGTGGTTTGCTCGACTGGTTTGGAAGCGGCATTGGCCACTGCCTTTTTGGCTGCAGCCTTGACCACAGGCTTCGCAGGCGCTTTGGTCGCTGGTTTGACTGCAACTTCCGCTACAGGCGCTGCAACAAGCGGAACTGCCTTGACAGCCGGTTTGGCAAGCGTTTTGCTGGCTGCCTTGATTGCCGGTTTCTCAGCTTTGGCGACTGCTTTTACGGCGGGTTTGGTCACCACATCCGTGACCACAGCTGATTTTTCTGCTGTTTTGGCGGCAGGTTTGGCCCTCTGTTCCTGCACAACAGGTTTGTTGTGCTCAAGAATAAAGGTTTTGACGGCCGGATAGACCAGATCACGCCAGCGGCGGCCGCTGAAAATGCCGTAGTGGCCCGCGCCCTTGACTTCAAAATGGGTTTTCTGGCCGTCAGCCACGCCGCTGCACATGTCCAGCGCAGCGCGCGTCTGGCCGGAACCTGAAATATCGTCCAGTTCGCCTTCAACCGTCATCACGGCGGTGGTCTTGATGTCGGCGGGGTTCACGCGCTCGACCTTGCCCTCGGGCGACTTCACATCCCAGGTGCCGTTGACCAGTTTGAAGTCCTGAAACACCGTGCGAATGGTTTCCAGGTAGTAATCCGCATCCATGTCCAGCACGGCGTTGTATTCGTCATAAAACTTGCGGTGCGCTTCGGCGCTGGCGTCGTCACCCTTGATCAGGTCCTTGAAGTAGTCAAAGTGGCTGGTGGCGTGGCGGTCCGGGTTCATGGCCACAAAACCGGTGTGCTGCAAAAAGCCGGGGTAAACACGGCGACCGGCACCGGGGAAGTTGGCCGGCACGCGGTAGATCACATTGCTTTCAAACCATTCAAAAGGTTTGGTTGTGGCCAGGTTGTTGACAGCCGTGGGTGACAGCCTTGCATCAATCGGGCCACCCATCATGGTCATGGACAGCGGGGTTTGTTCAGCGCGTGAGGCCATCAATGAAATAGCGGCAAACACTGGCACGGTGGGCTGGCAAACGCTGATGACGTGGCATGTACCGTAAATGCCCTGCAGGTGGCGAATGAACTCCTGCACATAGTTGACGTAGTCATCAAGGTGAAATTCACCCTCTGACAGCGGCACAATACGGGCGTTTTTCCAGTCAGTGACGTAAACCTTGTGGTCTTTCAGCATGGTTTTGACGGTGTCGCGCAGCAGCGTGGCGTAGTGGCCGGACAGTGGCGCCACGATCAGCACGGCTGGCTGGCCCTTGAGTTTTTCAAGCGTGGCTGTGTTGTCTGAAAAACGCTTGAAACGGCGCAGTTCACAAAACGGCTTGTCGATTTCAATGCGTTCGTGAATGGCGATCTCGGTGCCGTCCACGTCAATGGTCTTGATGTCGAAGGTCGGCTTTTCGTAGTCTTTGCCCAGGCGGTAAATCAGGCTGTAACCGGCGGCAACGCGTTGTGCAAAAGGGTTTTGTCCCAAAGGCGACTGTGGGTTGCTGTAAAGCTTTGCGGCAGCCTGCGCAAAGTCAACAAAGGGCTCCATCAGTGTGCGCTGGGCTTCATAAACTTGGTAAAGCATGGGTACTGACCTTTGAAATGTCCTGGATTTGTAGGGCAACAGCAAAAAATGCTGCAGTGCAACAATAATAACAGGGGCAGACAATTGGTGTTAGGGGATAACTACCAAGGCGATGCCACTTGTGCATCATCTTTGGGCACTTTGAGCAGTATTTCGTGGTTAAGGGAGGCGGAAATGTCAAATATCCCGTTTGTGGCGGCACTGGCGGGCGCATTGCTGCGTTGTTCCTCGCTTGTGTGGCTTGCCACACGGCGCTCCGAACGCCTTGCACTGCATCCCGCCAGCACCCCCAAAAACGGTACATTGACAATTTCCGCCTCCCTAAAGTGCCAACACTGGAGATTCACATGTTTGCAAGCACACTTGACCCTGGCGCCATTGACCGCGTCGCTTCCCTGAAAAAATCCGAACGTATGCCGGTGCTGTTTGTCGGCCACGGCAGCCCCATGAATGCCTTGCCTGGCAACGAGTATTTCCAGAGCTGGCAGGCGCTGGGCACCGAATTTGGCAGCCAGATGCCCAGGCCGCAACTGATTCTGTGCATATCGGCACACTGGCTGACCGAGGGCTGGTGGCTGACGGCCATGGACAAACCCAAAACCATCCATGACTTTGGCGGTTTTCCGCAGGAGCTGTTTGACCAGCAATACCCGGCACCCGGCGATGCTGCCGCCGCACAGGTCATCAGCCATCTGGTCAGGCAACGTGCCTCGGCACCGCTGGGGCTGGACACCGGTGCCTGGGGGCTGGACCACGGTGCGTGGTCAGTGCTCAAACCTATGTTTGGCGCAGCTGACATACCGGTGATCCAGCTCAGCATGGACTACAGCCGCGCGCCGGAAGACCATTACGCGCTGGCGCAGCAGCTCAAAAGCCTGCGCGACCGCGGCGTGCTGATTGTCGGCAGCGGCAATATCGTCCACAACCTGCGCCAGATGCAGCGCGGCGCGGCGGGCAACCAGGCTTATGACTGGGCGCTGGAGTTTGACCAGACGATTGGCGGCTACATTCAGCAGGGCAATCTGGCCGCGTTGCAGAATTTTCTGAAGCTCGGCCAGGTCGCCAAAATGGCGCACCCGACACACGAGCATTACCTGCCGCTGCTATATACCGCCGGAGCCGTCAACGGCAAGGAGCGCATGCGCTTTTTCAACACCAGTTTTCAGGGTGGATCGATTTCGATGCGGTCAGTGGTGTGGGGTTGAGGACAGTTGCGCCATGCAGGCGGTAAAACCATGCACAATTTCATCACCCTGGCCTCATGCTTGTTGTAAATCAAGAAGCATCTTGCGCGGAGCCGGTGTGGGACGGGCGGCCTGTTTGCCCTTACTCTGCAAGCTGAAGCCAGGGCCAGCGCGACTGGTAGTCGCGGGCCTTGCATTCATATAAATCGCCGTGGTCGACGCTGGGGTTGCCCCGCAGAATGCCCTGATAAAGATCGTCCAGCCCATAAGGCGCGTGAAGCTGCACAGGTGAAGCTGGGCCAGTCTGACGCAAACCGACGCTGGTGCTGCCGACCAGGAAAC
>JAZKIK010000252.1:0-2665 GCA_040384925.1 Pseudomonadota bacterium
GTGCGGCGGTGAGACTGGTCTGTCATTGCGGGCTTGACCCGCAATCCATTCGGCCTTTGCCAGCGGTGATCTGACTCGTGGCTGGCGGTGGTGATTGATCGACGATGGATCCCGGATCAAGTCCGGGATGACAGACCACTTTTAGGCCAATGCGAGAAAGCGCCCCAAGGAAAGCAATGGACGACAAGCTGATCCCCGCCTACATCACTACCTCCGCCGCCCTGCTCGGCATTCCCATGGATGCAGCCCGCACCGGGCGTGTAGCCGCCCACCTCAAGCGCACCGCTGTCATGGCGGCATTGCTGGATGCTGCTGATCTGGCCGCACACGACGAAATTGCCGAAATTTACAGCCCCGCAGCCTTCCTGCGCCTGTCTGACGGGCATGGCCAGCCATGAAAGACATACCATTTGACGCCGCAGCCATGGCTGCAGCAGTGGCCAGTGGCGAAGTCAGCGCCCGCGAGCTGCTGACGGCAAGCATTGCACAGATTGACGCGACTGACGCCAGGGTCAACGCCTTCACCAGCCTGACCCTGAACCGTGCTTTTGCCGAAGCTGACGCGGTAGATGTCGCGCGCCACCGCGGCGATGTACTGCCGCCACTGGCCGGTGTGCCCTATGCGGTTAAAAACCTGTTTGACATTGAAGCCGAAGTGACTTTGGCAGGCTCCAGAATCAACCGCAGCCATGCACCAGCAACAGCTGACGCCATTTTGGTGCAGCAGATGAAAGCCGCTGGTGCAGTGCTGGTGGGTGGTCTCAACATGGACGAGTACGCCTACGGTTTCACGACTGAAAACACCCACTACGGCCCCTGCCACAACCCGCATGACCTGAGCCGCGTGGCCGGCGGCTCGTCGGGTGGTTCGGGTGCAGCGGTGGCGGCAGGGCAGGTCAGCATTACCCTGGGTTCAGACACCAATGGCTCGATCCGGGTGCCTTCATCGTTTTGCGGCATCTGGGGCATCAAACCCACCTTTGGCCGGCTGTCGAGGCGCGGCAGTTACCCCTTTGTCTACAGCATTGACCACCTTGGCCCCTTTGCCAGCAGCCTGGCCGGGCTGGCCCTGGCCTATGACGCCCTGCAAATGCCCGACCCGCTGGACCCCGCTTGCCACGCGCTGGAAAAGCAAGCGGTTCTGCCAGGCCTTGGCAAAGGCATTGACGGTTTGCGCATAGGTGTGCTGGGTGGCTACTTTCACGACAATGCAAGCCCGGCTGCACGTGAAGCCGTGGCCGCTGCAGCCAAAGCCCTGGGCGCGACTGAGGAAGTAATCTGGCCAGACGCCGCACTGGCCCGCGCCGCAGCATTCATCACCAGCGCCAGCGAAGGCGGCAGCCTGCATCTGGCCGATTTGCGCAGCCGGCCCGATGATTTTGAGCCCCTGTCGGTAGACCGTTTTATATCCGGTGCGCTGCAACCCGCGCACTGGTATCTGCGGGCGCAACGCTACAGGCGGGTGTACCGCGACAAGGTCAATGCCCTGTTCAAGGACTGGGACGTGCTGCTCACCCCGGCCACGCCAGTCAGCGCACCCGTGATTGGCACCGAGTGGCTGGACATCAATGGCGTGCAGCAGCCCTGCAGGCCCTCCATCGGTTTGTTGACTCAGCCCATTTCATTTGCCGGTTGCCCGGTGGTGGCCGCGCCGCTGTGGCCTGCGGGCACCGGCGGCATGCCCATAGGCATACAAATCATTGCCGCGCCCTGGCGTGAAGACCTCGCTTTCAGGGCCGCACAACTGCTGGGCGAGGCGGGCGTGGCGCAATTCAAAGTCGCAAACCTGTTGGAAACAAACGTTTTATGAACCCGAACCTGCTGATCAACCTGCCCAGCGTGCTGGCCGAAGTCACGGCCCAATGCGCCCGTTATGAAAAAGCCCTGACCAGCAACGACGTGGCCGTGCTCGACGAACTGTTCTGGCCCAGCGCCCACACCCTGCGTTATGGCGCAACGGAAAACCTGTATGGCTACGAGGCGATCAAGGACTTTCGTGCCGGCCGCCCCGCGCAGGGGCTGGAGCGCAGCCTGCTCAAAACCGTCATCACCACTTACGGGCACGACTTTGCCACCGCCAATGTCGAGTTCCAGCGCACCGGCAGCACCAAAACCGGTCGCCAGAGCCAGACCTGGCTGCGCACCCGTGAAGGCTGGCGCGTGGTGGCTGCGCATGTGAGTTTGTTGGGGTAAGAGGGTCCAAAACTGGCACAGCTTATGCATTCAATCATGTATCCAAGTTGAAATCCTGCATCAAACCCACTTTCTGCACCGTTTTAGCCAGCACCCATTTCCCCAAAGCACAGACGACACATCACCCCAAACCCCGCGCACCACAAGCATCACGCTCAACACCAAAAAAGGACTGCCATGACGTTAAAGACTCCTAAAACCTTGAACCGCCGCGAATCGCTCAAATCCATCGCCGCCCTGGGCGCTGCCGGCACGCTGGGCAGTCTGGCAACAGGTGCCTCGGCGCAGGCACCGCTGACGGTGGGTGTGATTTATGTTGGCCCGCGTGACGACTACGGCTACAACCAGGCACAAGCCGCAGCAGCGGCTGAAGTCAAAAAAATGCCTGGCATCAAGGTGGTTGAAGAAGAAAACGTGCCCGAAACCGCCGCCGTGCAAAAAACCATGACCGGCATGATTGCGCAGGACGGTG
>JAZKIK010000253.1:0-3346 GCA_040384925.1 Pseudomonadota bacterium
GCCCATTCAGATGTGGCGCTGGCCAAACTGCATGATGTGCCGGGGACGATTCGGAGTCGGGTGCTGTTTTAGGCTGACTGTACTGCTGGCGCCGGGACATCCAGTCGTGCTTCCAGCCCACCGCCTTCCCGATTCGTCAGTGTGAGTCTGCCGCCCACGGCAAGCGACAGCTGGTGCGCGATAGCCAACCCCAGTCCGGTGCCGCCTGTTTCGCGGCTGCGCGAATTCTCCAGGCGGTGGAAGGGCTTCAGCACCGCGCCGAGTTCAGCCACGGGAATCCCTGGTCCACGGTCGCGCACGGTAACGCTGAAGCCACCCTGCCCGAGGGACTCCAGCGACAGCTCGGCATCACCAGCAAACTTGAGCGCGTTGTCTGTCAGGTTGCCTGTGATACGCCGCAGGGCCAGTGGCCGGGTGACTGCAGCAAGCTCGTCGCCAGGCAAAAGCCTTACCGGCCGTCCGGAGTCGAGGTAGTCACAGGCCATGCTGTCAAGCAGGGCTCGCAGGTCCACACGCACCGGCGCTTCGTTTGAGCTGTAGGCGCTGCGTGCGTAGGCAAGGCCTTCATGCACCAGTTCCTGCATGGCGTCCAGGTCATGCTGCAGCTTGTCGCGCAGCAAGGTGTCGTCCAGCAGGTCGGCGCGCAGGCGCATGCGAGTGATAGGCGTTTGCAGGTCATGCGACACCGCCGCCAATATCTGCATGCGCTCGGCCAGATGCGTTTCGATACGCCTCTGGATGGCGTTCAGGGCGCGCGCTGCCTGCACCACCTCGCGCGGACCTTGCTCGCTCAAGGGCTGCGGCGGTGTACCGGGGCCAAGCGCGTCCGCCGCTTCGGCGAGCCGCTGCAGGGGCCGAGTTGCCAGCCGCACGGCCAGCCAGGTCAGCAGCAGCATCAGCGAGAGCTGCACCGACAGCACAGCAACCAGCAGTGGGGACACCTGCACCGGTGGTGCCACGACCCTTACCGCGATGGGCGCGCCATCAGCCAGCTGAAAGTCAAACTGAAACGGGCTGGCTGCATCGCTGCTGCGCACCACGCTGACCTTGTAGGCAGGCCCCAGCGTGCGCGCCAGCATTGCACCGGCTTGCTGCACCAGCGGTGGGGCATCAGCCTTATCAGCCTGGCTCGCCGATACGGACTCTGCGCCGCCAAGCACCAGGACGTAATTGCGCCTGGCAAGTTTGGGTAGCCAGGACGCGCGCTCGGCCATTGGCACACGCTCCAGAATGGCTACCGAGCTGGCAACGTCCTGTGCCAGATACGCGGCCATCATCGTGCGCGCAGCGGCACCCCGCTCCAGAAACACCAGCCAGAATGACAGCGCGTGCGCCGCTACCAGCCCCGCCAGGAAGATAAGCGTGAGCCGCCCGAACAGGGTGTCAGGCCACAGCCGACGCGCGACAAACCAAACCCTCACGGGGGCACCTTCGCATTTCGCACGACTTCACAAAACACATAACCTTCGTTGCGTACAGTCTTGATATAGCGCGGCTCGCGCGCGCCGTCGCCCATACGCTGGCGCAGGCGGCTAACCAGCAGGTCTATAGAGCGGTCAAAAAATTCTGCGTCGCGGCCTTGCGTGAGGTTGAGCAACTGGTCGCGGTTGAGCACACGCTGCGGGTTGCCCAAAAAGACGCGCAGCAGCCGGTACTCGGCGCCACTCAGCGCGACCTGGGTGCCCGATGCATCAATCAGGCAACGGCCCGTGGTGTCAAGCTGCCAGTCGCCAAAAGCCAGATGGCGCTCAGGCTCGCTGACCTGCAGCCGGGGCGGCAGCATGCGGGTGCGGCGCAGCACGGCGTGGATGCGAGCCAGCAACTCCCGCGCGGCAAAGGGTTTGGTAAGGTAGTCGTCGGCACCCATTTCCAGGCCCAGAATGCGGTCTGCCTCGTCTCCGCGCGCGGTGAGCATCACCACGGGAATGGCCTGCGGGCCACTTCGCAGTTCGCGACACAGCGCCAGGCCATCCGTTCCGGGCAGCATCAGGTCAAGCACGATGAGATCCACGCTGTGGTCGGCAAGAAAAGCCCGCATCTGACGGCCATCCGCCACGGCGCTGGCCCGCAGGCCCTGCTTGCACAGGTACTGGGTCAGCAGTTCGCGGATGTCGGCATCATCGTCGACGACAAGGATGTGGTCAGGTTCGTCCATGCCTGTTTGTACTCCATAGTGCAGCCGCGCCCTGGCGCCGCCATGTATCCCACTGTATCTGCAGGCCCGCCAGACAAGCGCGCTTGCAAAAATGCCGTCCCGCGACACAGCCTGGATACACGGGATTGATGCAATGCATTCCACCCCATCAAGCCCGAAAGCATTTCATGACTACTTCACGCCTTACCTTCCGCCTGGTCCTTGTTGCGGCCGCCCTGTTTGCCGCCGCCGCTGTGCATTCCCAGGCACCACAGTTACCCGCGCCTGAAACGACAGACCCTGTGACCTTGGGCACCATGCAGGGTTTTCCACCGGTGCCCGATAAAACGGTTCGGCTGGCCACACTACTCAAATATCCGAATATTCGCTGGGCCCAGCACCATCTGCGCGAACTGGGCCCGACTGCAACGGTGTGGCGTGGTGCCGCAGTCCCATCAGTTCTGCCAGAAGCGCCACGCACCCTCGACGCAGTTTTAGTCGATGACTTTGAAGGCCAGCGCACCACCATCGCCGACTGGCAGCGCAACACCTACACCGATGGCCTGATCGTGCTGCACAAAGGCAAGGTTGTCCACGAACAGTTGTACGTCGGCATGCTGGCGCGCGAGCCGCATGCGCTGTGGTCTATGAGCAAATCATTCACCGGCCTGCTGGCGGCCACGCTGATTGCCGAGGGGCGCATTGACCCGGACGCGCTGGTTTCAGCTTACCTGCCCGAACTAAAGGACACCGCCTGGGGCGACGCCACCGTGCAGCAGACGCTGGACATGACCACCGGCGTGCAGTACACAGAGGACTTCCGCGACCCGAACTCCGGCCTTTTTCAGTACCTGTTTGCTGCGGGTCTGGTTCCAGCGCCAGTCGGCTACGCTGGGCCACGCACCATTCCTGAATTTCTCAAAACCGTCAAAAAGCAAGGGGAGCATGGTGCTGGCTTTGTCTACAAAACGGTGGATACCGAGGTCATCGGCTGGCTGCTGTCGCGTGTCACGGGCAAAAGCTTTTCAACTTTGCTGTCCGAGCGCATCTGGTCGCCCATAGGCGCACAGGAAGACGCCTATACCTGGGTTGACCCAACGGGCACGCAACTGGCCAGCGTGGGTCTGAATGCCACCCTGCGCGACCTGGCCCGCGTGGGCGAAATGCTTCGGCTGGACGGCCGATACCAGGGCCGGCAGGTATTGCCCGCAG
>JAZKIK010000253.1:3356-8678 GCA_040384925.1 Pseudomonadota bacterium
GCAGCCGGCACATTTGAGATGAAGGGGCTCTTCGGCCAGCACATGCACATCAATCCTGCAGCAAGCCTTGTGATCGTCAAACTCTCGTCACACCCATTGGGCGACACGCGCTTTACGCATACGCTGGACCGCAAGGCCTTTGCCGCGATTGCAACTGCAGTGTCTGCGCCTTGAAGGGCGCACCTGGCCTGATAGGTTAGAACAGGGTTGATTCAAAAGCTGTTTGCCGGTAAAAACGGGGCATGAACACCTCTACCCTGCTCGTTTTTTCACTGGTTGCCCTGGTAGCCATCGCCACCCCTGGCCCCACCGTGCTGCTGGCACTGGCCAATGGCACCCGTTACGGCGTGCGTCGTTCGGTGCCCGGCATGCTGGGCGCTGTGGCATCCGACTTTGTTCTGGTGGGTGCCGTCGCACTTGGCCTGGGTGCATTGCTTGCGGCGTCGGAGTTCTGGTTTTCAGTGCTCAAGTGGGCTGGTGCCGCCTACCTGGCCTGGTTAGGTCTGCGCCTGCTGCGTTCACAAGGCGGTTTTGACATCCCGGCCAATGGAACAACCGATGCACAAGGCGGCAGTCGCAAGATTTTCATGAAGTCTTTTCTGGTTGCCGTGACCAATCCCAAAGGTTATTTGTTCTGCTCCGCCCTGTTGCCCCAGTTTATTGACCCGGCCGCTGCACAACTACCCCAGTACATGGCCATTGCCATCGTATTTGCCGGGCTGGATTTTTCGGTAATGCTGGTTTATGCCTTTGTTGGTGCCAAAGCTGTGCGCTTGCTCAAAGCGTCGGCAACACGGTGGATGGACAGGGTTTGCGGCGGCGCGTTGCTGGCGCTCGCTGGGTCACTGGCGTTTTATCGACGGGCGAATGCGTGAGGATTCCAAGACCCTACGCGCAGACCTCCCGAACACAGCCCCTCAACCAGCGATGCGCAGCATCGGCATGCAGCCTTGGATGCCAGAGCAGGGAAACCGTGAACTCGGGGGCGGTCACGGGTAGCGCAAAACTGTGCATTCCGGTGCGCAGGTTTCCGGTGTGGCGTTCTGGCACGGTGGCGATGAGGTCTGTGGTCTGGGCCAGCGCCAGGGCAGCTGAAAAGCTGCCGACCAGGGTGGCAATCTGGCGATCCAGCCCCAGCGCCTGCAATGCCTCATCAATCGGGCCTTTGCCTGCCACCCGCTGCGAAATGCCGATATGCCTGCCTTCGGCATAACGTGCGGGTGTGATGCCGCCTTCGCTTAACGGGTGGCCAACGCGCACCACGCCGATAAAACGATCACGAAACAGCGCCTGCACACGCAGTTCAGGTGCAGTTGTCTGCCCCACAACGCCGGTTTCCAGATCAAGCGCGCCGTCACGCAGGGCTGCGCTGTTTTTGTCTGTTTTTTGTACAAAACACAGCCGTACGTCGGGTGCCTCTGATGCAAGGCGGCTTATCAGGGCTGCACCAAAGTTTTCGACAAAACCTTCCCTGGTTCGAAGCGTAAATGTTCGTACCAGTTGCTGCAGATCGAGCTGTTCGGCCGGGCGCAGAACAGCCTCGGCATTCAGCACCAGTTGGCCGACCTGTTCGCGCAGTTCTGTCGCCCTTGGTGTGGCCACCAAACCGCGCCCTGCCCTGACCAGCAAGGGGTCACCGGTGGTTTCACGCAAGCGCGCCAGCGAACGGCTCATGGCCGACGGGCTTAGCCCCAGGCGCTGTGCGGCACCTACAACGCTGCCTTCCTGCAGCAAGGCATCCAGGGTGAAAAGCAGGTTGAGATCAGGTTTTGACATGTACCCACCATAACGCAATCGCGGCTTTCGCATGGCGTTGTATGCACTTGTTAAATGCAAATGCTGCGTCTTCCGCCATGCCACTTAAAAATTTACGCTTCATGAAATCCCTTATTTGGGAATCACCTACAAAGGAATTCATGTTGAAGTCAGTCAATAAGGGCCAGACGGGGGCCATCACAAACAGTAAAAGCCCGGCCCTGTCACCTTCGGCCCGATGGGCGCTTGCCAGTCTTTCCTTGTCGATGTTGTTGTCCTCGCTGGGCACCAGCATTGCCAATGTTGCTTTGCCGACGCTGGCGCAGGTTTTTGGTGCGAGTTTTCAGCAGCTTCAATGGCTTGTTCTGGCCTATTTGCTGGTCATCACAAGCTTGATTGTCAGCGTCGGTCGGCTGGGCGACATCGTGGGGCGCAGGTGTTTGTTGCTGGCCGGGATTTTTATTTTCACCATGGCTTCAGTGCTGTGCGGCATCGCGCCCACACTCTGGCTGCTGATTGCAGCACGTGCTGTGCAAGGCCTGGGCGCGGCAATCATGATGGCACTGACGGTGGCATTTGTTGCTGAAACAGTGCCCAAAGCCCAGACTGGCAGCGCCATGGGCTTGCTGGGAACCATGTCGGCGGTGGGTACGGCGCTCGGTCCTTCGCTTGGTGGTGTGCTGATTGCCTGGCTGGGCTGGCGTGCGATTTTTTTGGTCAAACTGCCGCTGGGCTTGCTGACTTTTGCGCTTGCCTGGCGTTATCTGCCCCCTGACCGTCAAGAGCCAGCGGCTGGAACAACAAGGTTTGACCACTGGGGCACACTGCTTTTGGCACTGACGCTGGTGGCTTATGCGCTGGCCGTGACTCTGCGCCAAAAAGATGGTTTTGGCCTGATCAACATGACATTGTTAATAGCTGCTGTCATCGGTGTTGGCCTTTTTGTAATCCTTGAAAAGAAGGCTGCGTCACCCTTGATCCGGCTGGCCATGTTTGATGACCGCGCGCTGAGCGCCAGCTTCGCCATGAGTGTGCTGGTCTCGACGGTGATGATGGCCACGCTGGTGATTGGGCCGTTTTATCTGTCGGGCGCGTTAGGTCTGGATGCCGCCAGACTTGGGCTTGTTTTATCGGTCGGGCCGCTGGCGGCCGCGCTGGCGGGGGTGCCTGCTGGTCGTCTGGTTGACCGGTTTGGCGCGCAGCGCATGACCTTGTGTGGGCTGACGGGCATGGCGGCTGGGTGTTTTCTACTGTCCGCATTGCCTGCCACGCTGGGCATTGCCGGGTATGTCGCCCCGCTGCTTGTGCTCACCGTTTTTTATGCGCTTTTCATGACAGCCAACAACACCGCCGTGATGCTTGACGTGAAACCGGATCAGCGTGGTGTCATTTCAGGCATTTTGAACCTGTCGCGCAATCTGGGGCTGATGACCGGTGCATCGGTGATGGGTGCCGTGTTTGCATTTGCATCAGCGGCGTCTGACATCAATACCGCAGGCCCCGAGGCGGTTGGCACGGGAATGCGGCTTAGCTTTGCACTTGCTGTGGTTTTGCTTGTCGTTGCACTTGCGATTGCGGCACTTGCTGGCCGTAGCAAACGGGGCACAAGTCAAAACCAGTGATTGCCACGAAATAGATAGCTTCTCATGCCCACCTGAAAGGCACCACAGGCACTACAGACTGCTTTTCCAGTCCAGATACTTCCCAATCGCCACTTCCAGCCGCCGTATGCCTTCAACCAGCAGTTCCGGTGCGCTGCGCGTGAAGTTGATTCGCATGGCGAATGAATCTTCACCCGTGAAGTCAAACACCTGGCTGGGCACAAAAGCGACTTTTTCCTCAACGGCGAAGCGGTATAAATCAGTGGTGTTGATGGCCTGGTTTTTGGCGCGCATCCAGACAAACATGCCGCCAACTGGAACTTCCCAGTCAAACCATTGGCTCAGGCACTGCGCAGCTTCATGGCACAGGGCGTCGCGGCGTTCGCGGTAGGCAGCTACCGTGGTTTTGGCATGTTCGTGGTCAAAACCGCTTTCCAGCAGTTCAAGCGTGATGGCCTGGGTCAGCAGGCTGCTGCTGAGGTCTGAGGATTGTTTGGCCAGTGCCAGGGTCTGAATCATGCCTGCTTCGGCAATCACCCAGCCCACCCGCAGGCCCGGCACCAGGCTTTTGGATACCGTGCCGAGGTAAATCACCGGGCCGGTGTAGGCCTTGTCTTTTTGCGCAGGGTGGCTGGCAACGTAATGGCCGAGCAGGGTTTTGCCCGACGGGCCATCCAGCTGCATCGCATGGTAAGGGTCATCTTCAAGCAGCCAGGTACCTGCGTCCAGCACCTTTTCAAGCAGCGCAGCGCGTCTTTCCTGCGACACCAGAACCCCCGTCGGGTTTGAATAATTGGGCACGGTGTAGACAAAC
Source organism: Pseudomonadota bacterium (assembly GCA_040384925.1). Taxonomy (GTDB): domain Bacteria; phylum Pseudomonadota; class Gammaproteobacteria; order Burkholderiales; family Burkholderiaceae_C; genus Polaromonas. The sequence goes on from JAZKIK010000253.1 coordinate 7,527, forward strand.
TTGGCGCGGTTCAGTGTTTCGTCCTGCGCCGGGTCGGCCAGGCTCCAGTCCAGTTTTTCATACACCGGTTTGCGTGGCCGCCAGGCGTCAAGTGCGCCCAGGTAGGTCGGTGACTGGGCAACGATCAAATCGCCCTCATCCACCAGCACCTTGCCCACCAGATCCAGCCCCTGCATGGACCCTGTGGTCAGCAGCACATTGGCGGCCGTGAAGATGCCGCCAGTTTCTTTTGATACACGCTCGGCAATCAGCTGGCGCAATGCCGGCAGGCCTTCAACCGCGCCATATTCAAGCGCCGCCGCACCATGCCGGGCCAGCGCACGCTGGGTGGCGGCCTGAATCGCCTCCAGCGGATACAGCTCGGCAGCAGGCAGGCCACCAGCCAGGCTGACCACATCAGCGCGGCCTCCAAAGGCCAGAAACTGCTGGGTCACGTTGTTGCTGGACTGAATCCAGTGGGTAAATGCCGGGCGGGTGGTGTTGGGTGTGCGTTGCGGATTCAGCATGGGAAAAAGAACTTTGCAAAAAAGGTGGGTTTTGCTGGCGATGGCACGCAAGGTTTTTGCGCGCCACAAAAATGCCGTATTGGCCTGAAACCGGTCAGGTTTTCAGGTCGCTGGATTGTCCATGAATGTTTGCTATTGAATAAATAGCTATTCATGCCCGTTGTTGTAGCGCAACGGGTTGATCTGGCTTGATCTGCCGGGCTGCAGGCCACAAACCCGGCACTTCGCGCCCTGATTACTGGGCCGGAACCTGCAGACCCAGCAGCGCAGCCAATGCCGCCGTAGGCATGGCACCCTCCTGCGTGACCAGCGCGCCGCTCTGGGCATGGGTGCCCACAATCGTCGGAATCGATGCAAAACCAAATTTGGTCATCAACTCGGTGTTTTTCCTGATGGCGTCTTTTTGTGCGTCAATGTTGCCCGCCGCGCTGATACCTCCGCCCTTGGCCATCAGCGAAGTTTCGTGATCGTCCATGGCCTTGGCCGGGTCGGCCGAAGCCAGCACGGTTGCGCCCTGTGTGGTGCTGGCAGCGTTAAGAATGCCAACCGGAATCCAGATGAATTTGGCTTGAGACTTCAGCGGTTTGGCGGCATACCAAAGCGCGCCGCAATGTCAGCTTGGTATTCACCGCGTAGGTATGCGGCC
>JAZKIK010000254.1:0-4666 GCA_040384925.1 Pseudomonadota bacterium
GCCGACGTTTGAGGCGGATGCTGGGGTTTTGGTCGGGCCGCATAGTGACTTGTAGACCATGGGGACCCAAATCGAATCCGGGATGCAATTCTCCTTGTTGTTGACAAAAAATCCATAAATGGATATTATTTCCACATGGCAAACAAAAACATTCCTCCAGGCTCACACTACCAAGCTGAGCAGGCCCACCTGCTTGAGCAGCTGAAACACATTGCACAAGGCCTGGGTGAAACCTTTGCGCCGTTTTGTGAGGTGGTGGTGCATGACCTGCGCGACCCGAAAAACTCCATTCTGGCCATACACAACAACCTGTCGGGCAGGCAGGTGGGTGAGCCTACAACCGAGCTGGGTCTGGCGCGTATTGCTGACCCTGAGTACCCACAGGTCATCACCAACTATGCCAACCAGTTTGCCGATGGCAGGCAGGCCAAAAGCAGCTCGATTGGCATTCGGGACTCCAGCGGAAATTATGTGGCTGCGCTTTGCATGAATGTGGACATGACGCTGTTTCGCAGTCTGCAGAACGCGCTTGGCCAGTTCGCCAGCATCAATGCAGACAGTCCCGTAAAGGAGTCGCTTGACCCTGCCGGAGCGGATGCGATCAGGGCGCGTATTGACCAGTTTGCGGCCCGGCTGGCCAGCACGCCAAGGTCACTGAAAGCAGACGAGCGCCGCGCGCTGCTGCGTGAGTTGAAAGAGTCCGGCTGTATGGAAATACGCCGCGCCATGGAAATTACCGCCATGCACCTCGGTGTGTCGCGGGCAGCGGTGTACAGCTATGCCAAATAAGGCGCGCCTCTTATTGCTTGACCGCGACCAGCTTGCCAGCCTGCTGGTGCCTGATGAAGTTCTGGCTGCTGTGCATGAAGCGTTTGTGCTGCACAGCCAGGGTGAGGGGCGGGTTTTTCCGCTGGTGCGTGAAAGACTGGCGACCGGTGGTGTGTTTGGCATCAAGTCGGGTGATGTGCCTGCGCAGAAGCTGCTGGGGTTCAAGGCTGCAGGGTTCTGGCCAGCCAACCGCAGCGTGGGCGGCGAACCGCATCAGGCCACGATTTTCCTGATGGACCCGGCCACAGGCAGGCCTGAATGCCTGATTGACGGTAACGAGGTAACCACCCAGCGCACGGGTGCGGCGGGTGGCCTGGGTGTTCAGCATCTGGCGCGGCCCGGCTGCCAGCGGGTTTGTGTGTTTGGCACAGGTGTGCAGGCCAGGGTGCAGCTTGAATTTGCGCTGCGCCTGATGCCATCGCTGCAGGAAGTGCGCTACCTGAGTTCAAACGGCCAGCCGAACCAGGCATTTGAAGCACATTTCAAAAACCGTTGTGTGGTGTTGCATGCGGTGGATGCCAACCAGGCGGTGTCGGTCAGCGAGCTGGTCATCACCGCCACTACCGGAAAAGCCCCGCTGTTTGATGCCGAGGCTGTGCAGCCCGGCACACATCTGAACTGTGTGGGTACCGACACCAAAGGCAAGCGTGAACTGCCTGAGGGTTTGCTGGGCCGCGCCCGCGTTTTTGTGGATGACAAGGCGCAGTCGCTGCAGATTGGTGAGCTGCAATGGGCAGGCGACACGCCGTTTCTGGAGATTGGCGATGTATTGAGCGGCAAGACACCGTTTCAGCGCAACCCGGATGACATCACCATTTTTGACATGACAGGCATTGCCCTGCAAGACCTGACTGTGGCGCGCCTGCTTTACCAGCGTGCTGTGGCAAGCGGCACTGGCAGCTCGATTGCCTGGCCCTGGTAAACACTGACCGTTTGAAACCCCTTTAATAAAGAGAAGCACCTTGACCACTCCCCTGAACCTTCCTACTTTTGATGATGTTGTAGCGGCTGCTGGCCGCATCAAGGGTTTTGCCCACCAGACGCCGGTTTTGACTTCACGCACCATCAACGACGAACTGGGTGCAGAAGTCTTTTTCAAATGTGAAAACCTGCAGCGCATAGGCGCTTTCAAGTTTCGCGGGGCCTTCAACGCACTCTCGCGATTTGATGAAAGCCAGCGCAAGGCGGGTGTGGTGGCGTTTTCATCAGGCAATCACGCACAGGCGATTGCCCTGTCGGCGCGTTTGCTGGGCATTCCGGCCACCATCGTGATGCCTGAAGATGCACCGGCTTCCAAGATTGCGGCGACCAAAGGCTACGGCGGCACGGTCATCACCTATGACCGCTACACCGCCGACCGCGAGCAGATTGGCCGTGACCTGGCTGAAAAACATGGGCTGACCTTGATCCCGCCCTATGACCACCCTGATGTGATTGCCGGGCAGGGCACTGCGGCCAAGGAGTTGTTTGAAGAGGTCGGTGCGCTGGATTCGTTTTTTGTCTGTATGGGCGGTGGCGGTTTGCTGGCTGGTTCGGCGCTTGCAAGCCGTGCCCTGTCGCCTGATTGCAAACTTTACGGTGTGGAGCCGGAAGCCGGCAATGACGGCCAGCAGTCGTTTCGCAGCGGCAGCATTGTGCATATCGACACGCCCAAAACCATTGCCGATGGCGCGCAGACCCAGCATATTGGCAACTACACCTTTCCTATCATCCGCCGCGACGTGACGGATGTGCTGACCGTGACGGATGCCCAACTGGTCGAGGCCATGCGTTTTATGGCTTCACGCATGAAGCTGGTGGTGGAACCTACCGGTTGCCTGGGTTTTGCCGCTGCGCGCGAGATGAAAGCACAGCTCAAGGGCCAGCGTGTGGGTGTGCTGATCAGTGGTGGAAATGTAGATATCGAGCGTTTTTGTGCGCTGCTGACGGCCTGAACCTGCTCCTTCCCCCGCAGGGGGAAGGCGGGGATGGGGGCTTCGGGCACTGGCCCAACGCTGCATTTATTTGAGGCACCAGCCCCCATCCCAACCTTCCCCCAGAGGGGGAAGGAGTCATACCAAACACCGCTTGAAATTTTCAGGAGCCCGTTTTGTCCAGTCTGAATTCCCTAGAAACCCCGGCCGCATTGATCGACCTGGCACGCATGCAGCGTAATATCGAACGCATGCAGGCCCGCATGACGGCGCTGGGTGTGCGGTTTCGGCCCCACGTCAAAACCAGCAAATGTCTGCCTGTGGCCCGTGCCCAGCAGGCCGCTGGTGCAGAGGGCATTACCGTTTCAACACTGAAGGAAGCAGCACAATTTTTTGCCGGCGGTTTTACCGACATTCTTTATGCCGTGGGCATGGTGCCCAGCAAATTGCCGCAGGCGCTGGCCTTGCGCCGCCAGGGCTGTGATCTCAAGATCATCACCGACAGCCTGGCCTCTGCCAGCGCCATCGTGGCTTTTGGCCGTGAACAGGGCGAGGTGTTTGAGGTCTGGATAGAAATCGACAGTGACGGCCACCGCTCGGGCATCAAACCCGACGATGCCGTGTTGCTTGAAGTGGCCCATGCCCTGCATACAGGCGGGCAAAAGCTGGGCGGTGTGATGACACATGCTGGTGGCAGCTATGACTTTGACACACCCGAAGCCCTGACAGCCATTGCCGAGCAGGAGCGTGCTGCTTGCGTGCGTGCCGCTGGGCGTTTGCGTGCCGCCGGTTTGCCTTGCGCGGTGGTCAGCGTCGGATCGACTCCCACGGCGCTTTCGGCTACCCAGCTTGGAGGTGTGACTGAAGTACGTGCCGGGGTGTATGTGTTTTTTGATCTGGTGATGCACAACATCGGCGTGTGTTCAACATCCGACATCGCCCTTAGCGTGTTGACCACCGTGATAGGCCACCAGCCAGAAAAAGGCTGGGCCATTGTGGATGCAGGCTGGATGGCCATGAGCCGTGACCGCGGTACACAAAAGCAGAAACATGATTTTGGCTACGGCCAGGTCTGCCGTGTGAGTGGTGAGGTCTTGCCTGGCTATGTGGTCAGCGGTGCAAACCAGGAGCACGGCATCGTTTCCCTGCAGGGTAGCCTGGACGCGGACATAAGCAGCCGTTTCCCCATAGGCAGCCAGTTGCGCATATTGCCCAACCACGCCTGTGCAACCGGCGCACAGTTTCCGGTTTACCAGGCGGTGGAAGAGGGCGGCGGGGTGAGGGAGTGGGGGCGGTTTTATGGGTGGTGATGGGGGCTATTGAAAGAAAAGCTGTTTATGCCCGCTGTGGTTGCGCAAGCGGCTGATTTGACTTGAAAACCGCAATGAACAGACTGATTGATTACTTTCACTCATAAGTGACTTTGCGGGCTTGACCCGCGATCCATGAAACCGCATCGTGTGACTGACGCCGAAGGGGATGGATCCCGGATCGAGTCCAGGATGACAGCCAACCCGGGATGACAGTTAACATCCACTTCTCCCCGCCTGTCATTGCGGACCTGATCCGCAATCCATCTCCTCTCCGCACCCATGGACTACTTTGTTTACTTGATGGCAAGCCAAAGACAGGGAACACTATACGTAGGCATCACCAGCAAGCTGGTGCGCCGTGTGTATGAGCATCGCAACAATCTGCTTGATGGGTTTACAAGCAGGCATGCCGTTCATGACCTTGTGTGGTTCGAGTCGACGCCGTCAGTCGAGGCTGCCATCCACAGGGAAAAGCAGATCAAGAACTGGAAGCGTGAGTGGAAAATTGCGCTGATTGAAGAGGCGAATCCTGAGTGGAGGGATTTGTATGGAGGACTGCTTTGAAGAAGGAAGCGGGGTCGGGGATGGATCCCGGATCGAGTCCGGGATGAC
>JAZKIK010000254.1:4688-5959 GCA_040384925.1 Pseudomonadota bacterium
TCGCCTGTCATTGCGGACTTGATCCGCAATCCATCTTCGCCCCACACGTGTCCGATTTCAGCCAGCCTCGCCGGCATCACGCAGCTAAGGTGGTGACATGTCCATATCCCAAGACCTTTCAAGCGCCTTCGTAAGAGCAGAAATCAGGAAAACCCTGCAATCCAGAGGCAGCGCCATCATCAAAAAGCTGCTGAATCCAGCTGAATGCCGCGCCATTTCAGCCCTGTACGCTGACCCAGAAAAATTCCGCAGCAAGGTCATCATGGCCAGACATGGTTTTGGACGTGGGGAGTACCAGTATTTCAGCTACCCGCTGCCGCCAATCGTCGAGCAGCTTCGCACCACGCTGTACCCACAGCTTGTTGATGTGGCAAATTCATGGAATGAAGCCATGGGCATCAGCACACGCTTTCCGGCTGAACATGCCGGTTTTCTGGCCCGCTGCCACCAGGCTGGCCAGACGCGGCCTACGCCCTTGCTGCTGCAATATCAGCAGGGTGACTACAACTGCCTGCATCAGGATTTGTATGGCGAGCACGTTTTTCCGCTGCAGGTGGCGGTGTTGCTGTCGCAGCCCGGTGCTGACTTTACCGGCGGCGAGTTTGTGCTGACAGAGCAGCGTCCGCGTTTGCAGTCGCGGCCTGAGGTGGTGCCGCTTCAGCAAGGTGATGCCCTGGTTTTTGCGGTACACCACAGGCCGGTGCAGGGCAGCAGGGGGTTTTATCGCGTCAATATGCGCCATGGCGTCAGCGAGTTGCGCAGTGGGCAGAGGCATACTTTGGGCATCATCTTCCACGACGGTGAATAAACAGCACCCCCGTGGAGGCTTTGCCTCCTCCCCTCAAGGGGGCAGGTGCCTTGTGGCCGGCAAAGCCGGACCGCGGCCCCTGCTTGCATCTGTGCAACGCAACTTTTGTGAGACATGCTCTTGGCTGACCTTTTTGACGATTTGCCGGCCGAAACCGGCATGCAGGCCATTGCGCCCGGTGCGGTGTTGCTGCACGGTTTTGCGCGTGACAAGGCGGTTGCGTTGCTTGAGGCTTTGGAAGATGTCATTGCCCAGGCACCGCTGCGCCATCTGGTCACACCCGGTGGCCATATCATGTCGGTGGCAATGAGCAATTGCGGCCCGCTGGGCTGGGTGTCTGACCGCAGTGGCTACCGTTATGACCCGCAGGACCCGCTTTCAGGCCAGCGCTGGCCGGCCATGCCTGCCCTCTGGGCTGACCTGGCCAATAGAGCCGCCCGGCAGGCCGGTTATGAAAACTTCA
>JAZKIK010000255.1:0-2246 GCA_040384925.1 Pseudomonadota bacterium
CCAGTTGATATCGCTGATGCGGGTGTGGCTGTTCCGCTGAATCGGCCCAGGAGTGGATCTGGAAATGCACAAGCAGAAAACGCCTGTCTGCGGTATTTTTGGCGTATTTGAATGTAGGTACCTGGTAGTCAACCGGGGGGAGTCAAAACCCGACTGTATTTCTATCGGTTTTTCGTTTGCAATTGAACCAAACTTTCCACGAGAAAATACATGCAGTCCATTGAGGCCAGCGCCAAGCTGAAAACGGCACTATCTGCGGGAAATCAGGTCAATATCCTGATCGTTGACGACGAGCCCAAAAATCTTGTGGTTCTTGAAACCGTGCTGGAAGACCCGGCTTACCGGCTGATGCGCGCAAACTCGGGCAACGAGGCCTTGCTGGCCTTGATGGCCCACGATTTTGCCGTGCTTATTTTCGACGTCAGAATGCCCGACATGACGGGTTTTGAGCTGGCTCAACTGGTCAAGGAGCGCAAAAAAACAGCCCAGATTCCGATCATATTCCTGACTGCCTATTACAACGAGGACCAGCATGTTCTCGAAGGCTATGGCAGTGGCGCAGTCGACTACATGCACAAACCGGTGAATGCAGCCGTGCTGCGTTCCAAGGTTGCCATCTTTGCCGAGCTGCACCGCAAGACCCGGGCCATCGAGATGGCCAATATGGCGCTGCTTGATGAAATTACCGAGCGGCGACGCGCCGAAGCGCGCTTGAGCGAACTCAATGAGAGTCTTGACCAGCGCGTCACGGAACGCACGCGGGCACTTCATGCCAGCGAAGCCGAGTTGCGGGATGCTGACAGGCGCAAGGACGAGTTTCTGGCCACCCTGGCCCACGAACTCAGAAACCCCTTGGCACCCCTGCGCAACGCCGTGCAGGTGCTTCGCCTCAAAGGTCTGGTAACACCCGAACTGCAATGGGCTTCCGAGGTGATTGATCGCCAGGTTCAGGCCATGAGTCGCCTGATTGATGACCTGATGGATGTCAGCCGAATCAACCAGGGCAAGATCGAACTGCGCCGCCAGGGGGTAAAGCTGCAGCAGGTCCTCAATGACGCCATTGATACCAGTCGCCCCTTGATTGATGAGTGCCAGCACAGGCTCACAATGGTGATGCCGCAGTCAGAATTGCAGGTCAATGCCGATCCGATCAGGCTGGCCCAGGTATTCATGAACCTCTTGATCAATGCTGCGAAATATATGGACAACGGCGGCAGCATCGAAGTCAATGTCAGTTTTGAAGGCAACGATGTTCTGGTAGCTGTCAAGGACAGCGGAATCGGTATTGCGCCGGATCGGCTGGATACGGTTTTCACCATGTTTTCCCAGGTCGAAACTGCCCTGTCGCGCTCGCGGGGCGGTTTGGGCATAGGTTTGACCCTGACCCAGCGACTGGTCGAGCTACACGGCGGGAGCATCACGGCGCGCAGCAAGGGACTGGGCCATGGCAGCGAGTTTCTGGTCCGCCTGCCACTGGACCATTCGCGCCAGAGTGAGGTATTGCCGGCAAGGCCCGAGCTCACCCCGCCGCTGCCGGCCCCGGCAAGCCCCGGTGCATTGCGCATCCTGGTGGCAGACGACAATCGCGACGCTGCTGCGACCCTGTCGATGCTGCTTGAAATCATGGGCCATACGGTACGGCAGGCGCATGATGGCGAGGAAGCTGTCCGGGCCAGTTCCGAATTCGATCCCCAGCTGGTTCTGCTGGACATTGGCATGCCCAGACTCAACGGTTACCAGGCCTGCAGCCAGATTCGCAGCCAGGCAGGTGGATCGGCAAAAACCCTGATCGCCATCACAGGCTGGGGGCAAGCTGGCGACCGGAAAGCATCACGCGAGGCTGGTTTTGACCACCATCTGGTCAAGCCGGTTGACCCCAATGCACTGGAAGAGCTGATCGCAGCTGTCAGCAGCAAGCTGGCAGCCTGAACCAAAACCCAGGCAGCAAGATCACTGCAAAATCAACAGATCTGCCGGGCTTGAGCTGCAAGCGGCGTTTCAGCCCAGCTCGGCAATCAGGTCAATATATTGCTGCATCGCATCGTCCTGCGATGTGCCTTTGAGTTTGCTCCAGGCGTCCCATTTGGCGCGGGCAACCATGTCGCCGAAACCGGGTTTTTTCTCGGTGTTGTCGCCGGTGCTGCCCTGTTTGTAGAGAGCGTAAATCCTGAGCAGGGTGGCGTTGTCGGGACGCTCGCTCAGGTTTTTGGAATCGGCCATGGCCTTGTCGAAAGCGGCTTTGAGGT
>JAZKIK010000256.1:0-8823 GCA_040384925.1 Pseudomonadota bacterium
CGCGTTCCAGAAACTGCTTCATCACCGCAGCGCCAGCGCCTGAGGGCACAAAAACAAACAGCGCGTCGGGCTTCAGGTCACGCACTTTTTGCAGAAAGGGTGCGAAGTCGGGGTTGCGCAGGGGTACACGCAGCGCCTCGGTGACCTGCCCGCCGTTAAAAGTCAGGCGGTCCTTGAAATATTTTTCAGCATCAATGCCGGGGCCGTAGTCGCTGACCAGGGTGACGACTTTTTTGATGCCGTTTTTAGGTGCCCAGTCAGCCAGCGCCACCGAGACCTGCGGCAGGGTAAAACTGGTGCGTACGATGTAGGGCGAAGCCTGGGTAATGCTTGACGTTGCCGCCGCCATCACCACCTGCGGGGTTTTGGACTGCGTGGCAATCGGCGCGGTCGCCAATGCTGAAGGTGTAATGCCAAAACCGGCCAGCACATTGACCTTGTCGTTGACCACCAGCTCCTGCGCGAGGCGTTTGGTCACATCGGGCACGCTGGTGTCGTCCTTGACGATCAACTGGATTTTTTTGCCTGCCACGGTGTCACCGTTTTGCGCCATATACAGTCTGGCGGCCGCTTCAATCTGCCTGCCGGTGCTGGCCTGCTGGCCGGTCATGGGCAAAATCAGGCCGATCTTGAAAGTGTTGTCCTGCGCCATCACGTTGCCTGCGCCCAGGGCCAGCACCGCCAGGCTTGAGGCCGTGAGGAATGTTCTTTTTTTCATGACTTGTCTCCAGATTTGTAAAAAACCAATTACCAAAATACAAAATGCACTGTTCAGACTTCAGGCCGGTAAGCACTTTCAAGCACCACTTCACCAAGCACCCGCGACACACAGATGCAGATGCGCTGCTGCGCCTTTTTTTCGTGTTCACTTAAAAACACATCGCGGTGATCCATCTCGCCCTTGACCGACAAAACCTCCATCACGCACAGGCCACATTCACCACGTTTGCAGTTTGAAATGGTTTGCAAACCTGCCTGCTCCAATGCATCAAGCAGGCTGCAGTCGGCGGGCACCATGATGTCCATCTGGTGGCGCGGAATCTGCACCCTGAAAGCCTGCGGCGCAAAACGGCCGCTATTGCCAAAAGTCTCATAACGCAGGTCGGCCAGCGGCCTGCCAGCACTTGCCCAGGCCTGGCGTGCGGCGTCCAGCATGGGCACCGGGCCGCAGACATACATTTGCGCGCCCGTTGGCAAGGCGGCAATTTCGCCAGCAAAATCAATCTGCTGACCACTTTCAGCCACTGCAGTACCTACATTGCCACCCAGGCTTTGCTGGAGTTGCGGCAAAAACGCCAGTTCAGTCTGCGAACGTGCGCCAAACAACAAACGTGCCCTGGCACCGCGCTGACCCAGCGTGCGGGCCATCAGTACAAGCGGTGTAATGCCGATACCACCCGCCACCAGCAGATAAGCTGGTGCATTCAGGTCCAGCGGGAAAAAGTTTTGCGGTTCGTTTACCTGCAAACGGTCGCCCACAGCCAGCTTCCACATCGCCAGTGAGCCGCCCTTGCCATCATCAAGCCGTTTGACGGCGATGCGGTAGCAGCCAGACTCGGGCTCGGCGATCAGGGAATAGGAACGTGTGACGGGTTTGCCATGGACCAGCAGTTGCACCTGCAGGTGGCTGCCGGGCTCATAAGCGGCTGCACCACCGGCGGGTTCAATACAAAACTCACGCACGGTGGGGGTGACATCACAAAAAGAGCTGATGACGGCTTCGTTCCAGTGGGGGGTGCTTCGCATGATGGGCAAATAAAAATCAGTGTGAATCGGGTTGGGAAAGTTGTGCTTCAGCGCTGTTTGCGTATCAGCCGCACACCGGGCAGCTTGCTGAAATTCAGGCCCAGTTCATGGTTTTGCAGCGCCTGGCGCATATTGCGCTGGGCCAGGCGCGAGTGTTCGCGCATGATGGCCTCGGCGCGGCTGCCTTCACGCTGCTCAATGGCCTCCAGTACCTGCCTGTGCTGGTCTTGCGCCACGATCAGCATGTCGCGCGCTTGTGGTGAATTGGCTTGCACCACCACAAAAGCCGAGGGTGAGGCAAAAGGCATGCTGGTCACACGCTCCAGCTCGCGGGCCACCGCACCGCTGCCCGCCATTTCACTCAACAAGGCATGAAACTGCGCATTCAGCGCGACGTAGCTTGAAAATGACTCGTCATTCAGCGCCGGTTGTTTCAGCACTTCATCAATCTGTCGCAGGCACTCACGTGCTTCGGCCAGTACCACCTTGGGCGCAGACCGTTCTGCCGCCAGTCGTGCCGACAGGCCTTCAAGCGTGCCGCGCAGCTCGATCGCGTCAGACACATCACGCTCTGAAAAAGTACGTACCGCATAACCACCGGTGGGCAGCGCTTCAAGCAGGCCCTCCTGCTCCAGCCGCATCAGGGCAGCGCGCACCGGTGTGCGTGAGACGCCCAGTTTTTCAACAATCGTCAGCTCGGCAATACGCGCACCGCCGGCCAGATCACCTGCCAGAATCATTTCACGCAATTGCAGCAGTGCCCTGACCTGGGCGCTGGCCTGGGAGGTATTGCCTGTACTGCCGTTTTGCGTCATTTCAGTGTCATTTATGGCTTGTGCACCCGTTTCATGGGCATCATCAACCACGGTATTTGTAGCGTTTGGCATGCTGGGTCAATGCCGTCAGGCCACCAGGCGAACTGGAATCACGGCTTTTACCGGCGCAGGAGTTGTCTCCCTGGCAATCAGGCCATCAATCAGCTTGCGTGCCCAGACTGAACCGGCGTCAATATTGAGGTTGTAAAAGGTGTGCTCAGGTCGCTCGTCAATTGCAATCTGCTGCGCTTCCAGCACGATTTCGTCTTCCCTGAAGATACCCGCCACACCTTCACGCAACTGGTGTGTCAGGCGCTGTTCACCCAGGCAGTAGTTGCGCGCAAAAGCCCAGAAATAGTGGCAGCTGCCATCGGTTTCGGGGGTCACGGTGTTCAGCACAAAACCATTCACACCCTTGCTGCGGTCACCGGCAAAACCGTCTTTGGGCGGTGCGCCGCTGCCTGCTTCGGCCACACCGACATCAATATTGACGGTGGCGGGCGCTTCAAACCTGATGATCTGCCAACGGTCAACCTTGCCCTTGTAGTTGCGGGCGTGATTGATCTGCCCGGCCCAGAAAGGCGGCGCATCAATGTTTTCCATCCAGCGTGTAACAGTAGCCGTGCGGTCGCCATGTGTGGCGACAAACGGCGCTTCAGCAACAGCGCGCTGGCCAATGCTGGAGCCGTGTACAAAGGTCTCGTGTGTCAGGTCCATCAGGTTGTCAACCACCAGGCGGTAATCACATTTGACGGTGATCAGTTTGCCGTCACCGGCCCACTCGGCATCGTCGTTCCAGTGCATGTCGGGCACCAGCGCCGGGTCGGCCTTGGCCGGATCACCGGGCCAGATCCACACAAAACGATGGCGCTCAACGACGGGAAAGCTGCGCACACAAGCCGAAGGATTCAGCGTTTCCTGACTGGGCATATGAACGCAGCGACCCTGGGCGTTGTATACCAGGCCGTGGTAACCGCAGGTCAACTCGTCACCCTGCAGATGCCCCATCGACAGCGGCATCAGGCGGTGCCAGCAGGCATCTTCAAGCACCGCAACCGAGCCATCGGTCTTGCGGAACATCACGACTTTCTGCTTGCAGATGGTGCGCGCCAGCAGTTTGTTGACCACCTCAACGTCGTAAGCTGCAGCGTACCAGGCGTTGAGGGGAAATGTGGGTTTGGATGAAGGCATACGTGAGTCGTTCATGGAGTTCATGAATACTCACTGTATACATAAATAGCAATTTATCAACTGTTTTTGACTTAAATCAGGGTAAATACTGATTTTTTGTATTCAATGATTTTTACAAGCGGTCAAAATGATGATTTACACAATAACCTGTTCGTATGGCGACCAGCTTGTATCGGATGGTCGCAGCCGCTACTTGATGGCCAGCGCAGCTTCCCGTGCCTGCCAGCCGCCACCAAGCGCCCTGAAGGCAGCAACCGCTGCGCGTGCCGATTCGGTTTGAGCCTGCGCTCTGGCATCAGAGGCCCGCAACAGGTTTTCGTCCGCCTGCAAGACCTCGATCAGGCTGACGATACCTTTTTGGTATGCGGCAAACGAAGCACCTCGTGCGCGGCCAAGCGAGTCCACGCCTTGGGCAAGTACCGCAGCCTGCTCTTCACGTTTGACCAGCGCCGAAAAGGCGTTTTCCACATCCTCGGTGGCGCGCAGTGCGGCATGCCTATACGCAGCCAGCATCTCGGCCTCCTGTCCCCTGGCCTGCTCGATCTGCGCATTGATGCGGCCAAAATCGAACAGACGCCAGCGCAAACCCAGCACACCAACGGCCTGACTGGCACCGCCAGTGAACAGATTGCCACCGGACACCGATGTTGAACTGCCGATCAACCCACTCAGGGAGAGTTTTGGGTAGTACTCGGCAATGGCGACGCCAATACGCGCATTCGATGCGGCGAGGCGACGCTCGGCCACGATCAGATCAGGCCGCCGCCTGAGCAAATCACCTGGTGAGCCGGTTGCTGCGATCTTCGGGGCAAGCGGAATAGCAGCAACTTCAGCAAACTCTGATCTATGTGTACCGGCAGGCGAGCCAAGCATCACATCCAGAGCGTTCATTGCCGCGTCCAGACTGGTTTCAAGAACCGGTACAGATGCCTGAACCTGGGCAAGCGCGCCTTCGGCCTGCCGCAGTTGAAGCTCGGCCACCAGGCCCTTGCCATACAGAAGTTTGCTGATTGAGAGCAGTTCCTGCTGCGTCTTCACCTGTTGCCGGGCAAGGCTCAGGCGGTTTTTTAATCCACAGATGCTGATATAGATGTCGGCGGTCTGCGCCGCCACCGCCAGTCGTGTGGCCGCAGCGCCAGCCTCCGAAGCCTGGTAGTCGGCCAATGCCACTTCCCGTCCACGACGCAAACCACCAGACAGGTCAGGCTCCCAACTCGCACCAAGGTTGACGTCGTAAGTATTGCCGTAACGGTCAAAACCGGGTGTGGAATTCAGCACCCGCCCCAGGGGAGTCTCGACGGATTGATAGGCCCTGGCCGCCTGACCAGTGATATTGCCCGCAGGCAGCAAGGCGGCATCGGCCGCGCCAAGTCCGGCACGCGCTTGCGTGACACGGGCGAAAGCCTGCGCCAGATCAAGGTTCTGCGCCAGCGCAAGGCGTACGAATCGAGCAAGTTGCGGATCACCAAAACCCGCCCACCATGCAGCAAGGTCAGCACTGGCCGCCGCCTGCCGATGATCCACTGCAGACTGCCCCTGGAAACGCTGCGGCATGAGCAGATCGGGCTGCACGTAATCCGGGCCAACAGCGCATCCTGCTGACAGGCTGCCCACAATCAGTGCGGCAAGGATATGTTTGGGTGGCATAAGGGTTCTTCCATAAAAATGTATCACGACAGTAGTGACCATAATACCAAATGGTCACACATTGTCCAATTCTTGTGATTGACGTAAGCTGGATCCCCATGCAAAAAACAAATACCTATCCCGTTTCGGCCCGAGGCCCGGTTGACCATGAGGTTCGAGAACAGATCATTGTTGCCGCCACACAACACTTCAGTCGTTACGGTTACGAAAAAACGACTGTTTCCGATCTCGCCAAAGCCATCGGGTTTTCCAAGGCTTACATCTACAAGTTCTTTGATTCCAAGCAGGCCATTGGCGAGATGATCTGCGCGAACTGCCTGCAAGAGATCGAAACCGAGATCAGCACAGCTGTTGCAGGCACTGATATGCCTCCAGAAAAACTGCGCCGCATGTTCAAAACCATGACCGAGGCGAGCCTTCGCCTGTTTTTCCAGGACCGCAAGCTATACGAGATTGCCGCATCGGCCGCTACAGAGAACTGGCAATCGGTGCTTGCCTACGAAGAACGCATCCAGAAACTGCTTCAGGATGTCTTGCAGCAAGGCCGACAAACCGGAGACTTTGAGCGCAAGACCCCCCTGGACGAAGCAGCGATGGCGATCTACCTGGTCATGCGCCCCTACCTCAACCCCTTGCTCTTGCAACACAGCTTTGACTACAACAAGGAGGCACCGGCGCACTTGTCCAGCCTGGTGCTTCGCAGTTTGTCGCCCTGACTGATAGAAAATAAATTGTGACTATTGACTACTTTGGTCACTAGTATCAAAATGAAAGTCCTGATCATTTGCTTAAAGGGACTTTCATGCTCCGGCGTCGCCTCCTTACATCTACCCTCATTTGTGCATTACCTTTTGCGCTGCTCGCTTGCGCTGAAAAGACAGCAAGCGATCCACGCACCCAGGTAGCGCTGGTGCGTGCTGCAAGCGTTCAGGGGCTGGCTCCGGCGTCACGTTCGTTCACGGGAACCGTAGCCGCCAGGGTACAAAGCGAGCTGGGCTTTCGCGTCTCGGGCAAGGTGTTGGAACGCCTTGTGGATACAGGGCAAACTGTCAGACGCGGCCAACTGCTCATGCGCATTGACCCCGTCGACCTGAAGCTGGCTGCGCTTGCACAGGACGAAGCCGTGGCGGCCGCACAAGCGCGGGTGCTGCAGACAAGGGAAGATGAAGCCCGCTACCGCGATCTGCGCGGCACCGGTGCCATTTCGGCTTCAGCCTATGACCAAGTCAAGGCGGCGGCGGATGCGGCCAAAGCTCAGCTCGGCGCGGCCAAAGCCCAGTCTGATCTGGCTCGCAACGCGAGCCGTTATACCGAGCTGGTGGCCGATGGTGATGGTGTCATCATGGACACTTTGGCTGAACCCGGCCAGGTCGTCAATGCAGGACAAACCGTGCTGCGCCTGGCCCACGCCGGACGTCGCGAAGCTCTTGTCCAGCTACCGGAAACCCTGCGCCCTGCGGTAGGCTCCACCGGACAGGCCACACTTTTTGGCAACGAGGGCGTGGCCGCCCCGGCAAAACTCCGGCAACTTTCGGCGACGGCAGACCGGCTGACCCGTACTTTCGAGGCCAGATACGTTCTTGAGGCAGAGCTTGCCAACGCGCCATTGGGCAGCACCGTGACCATCCAGATTCCGGATGCACCGCTTTCCACACAAAACGCTAATTTGCAGGTGCCTATTGCTTCCCTGTTCGACGCGGGCAAGGGGCCGGGAGTATGGGTCATTGATGGCGAGCCAGCAAAAGTCAGCTGGCGGCCAGTCGCGGTTCAGCACCTGAATGACGAGGGCGCACGCATAAGCGGCCAACTCAAGCAAGGCGACCGGATAGTCGCCCTGGGCGCTCACCTGCTGCGCGAAGGCGAACTGGTGCGAGTGGCTGGCCAGACCACCGTTGTGACCGAGGGAGCCCGCCCGTGAGTGAAGGCCGTTTTAACCTGTCAGCGCTCGCCGTGCGCGAGCGCTCCATCACCTTGTTTCTGATCTGCCTGATCTCCTTGGCCGGGCTGATTTCCTTTTTCAAACTGGGGCGGGCGGAAGACCCTGCATTCACGGTCAAGGTAATGACCGTCATCACCGCCTGGCCAGGTGCCACGGCACAGGAAATGCAGGATCAGGTCGCCGAGAAGCTTGAAAAACGGCTGCAGGAACTGCGCTGGTACGACCGTTCCGAGACCTACACCAGGCCCGGCCTGGCCTTCACGACCTTGACCTTGCTCGACAGCACACCGCCGCCGGAAGTACAGGAGCAGTTCTACCAAGCCCGCAAGAAGGTCGCAGACGAAGCCAGCAAGCTACCGTCCGGCGTGATCGGGCCGATGGTCAATGACGAATATGCGGACGTCACCTTTGCCCTGTTCGCACTCAAGGCCAAGGGCGAAGCGCAGCGCTTGCTGGTGCGCGACGCGGAGACGCTGCGCCAGCGGCTGCTGCACGTACCAGGTGTGAAGAAGGTCAACATCGTTGGCGAGCAGCCCGAGCGCATTTATGTCGAGTTCTCGCACGAGCGCCTGGCAACGCTGGGCATCAGCCCACAGGAAGTGTTCGTTGCACTTAATAGCCAGAACGCCCTGACGCCGGCTGGCTCTGTGGAAACCAGGGGGCCACAGGTTTTCATTCGCCTGGACGGTGCGTTTGATGAATTGCAAAAAATCCGCGATACGCCGGTCGTGGCGCAAGGCCGCACCTTGAAACTGTCAGACATCGCCACGGTCAAGCGTGGTTACGAAGACCCGGCGACCTTCATGATCCGCAACGGCGGCGAACCTGCCCTGCTGCTGGGCATCGTCATGCGTGAGGGCTGGAACGGGCTTGATCTGGGCAAGTCGCTGGATAAAGAGCTTGGTGCGATCAACGCCGATATGCCTCAGGGCATGAGCCTTGCAAAGGTCACAGACCAGGCCGTCAACATCGCTTCAGCGGTTGATGAGTTCATGGTCAAGTTCTTCGTTGCACTGCTGGTGGTCATGCTGGTGTGTTTTGTCAGCATGGGCTGGCGTGTGGGCATTGTGGTCGCCGCAGCCGTGCCGCTGACGCTGGCAGCAGTCTTTGTGGTGATGGCATCGACTGGCAAGAGCTTTGACCGCATCACCCTGGGCTCGTTGATCCTGGGCTTGGGCCTGCTTGTGGATGACGCCATCATCGCCATCGAAATGATGGTGGTAAAGATGGAAGAGGGTTACGACCGCATCGCTGCCTCTGCCTATGCATGGAGCCATACTGCGGCACCCATGCTTTCGGGCACGCTGGTCACGGCTGTCGGTTTCATGCCGAATGGCTTCGCCCGTTCGACGGCCGGTGAATACACCAGCAATATGTTCTGGATTGTCGGCATCGCGCTGATTGCGTCCTGGGTGGTCGCTGTGGTCTTTACACCTTACCTTGGTGTCAAGCTATTGCCTGAACTTAAAAAGGTCGAAGGCGGCC
>JAZKIK010000257.1:0-3271 GCA_040384925.1 Pseudomonadota bacterium
CTGGTGCGGACGGCACTTTTTTTCACCGCCATAGATTCGTTTGACGACAACAAGGGCCTGTTTGAGGCCACTACCGATCTGCGCCTGAGCTGGCACGACGCCCGCCTGCGTTATCCGGCGGTGCAGGGTTCCAGGGGCTACAAGGAATACCGGGGTGCTGCTGCCGAGGCTGAACTGGCAAAAATCTGGGTGCCAAACATCCGTTTTGCCAACCGTGTTGGCGAGCCGTCCTTGTCCGAACGGCGTTTGCGGGTGTTTCCGGACGGGCGGCTTGAAACCCTGGCACGCACCACGGCGGCCTACAAAACGGCCGTGGATGTGGCTCGTTTTCCTTTTGACCATCAGTCGCTCAAGGTCGAGCTGACGGTACGTGAGGACACACTTGAGTCTGTGGACATGGACTTTTCAAGTGAAGACGTCGACTTCAGCCGGGTTGCCACTGGTGCGGAAATCGGCGGCTGGACACTGGGTCTGGTCAATCTGAAACGTGAAGCCGTCAAGGGTTGGGATGGCGAAAGTTATGCCAGGGTCAGCGCATCGCTCGATGTGCAGCGCGTGGCGGCAGGTGCCATTGCCACCGTGTTCATACCGCTGTTTGCCTCCTTGCTGATTCCCTTTCTGGCTACCTGGATGAACAAGTCTGAAGACGGTGGGTTTGCCGTTGACGCGTTTGAGCTGGCCAATGTGGTGATTGGCGGCCTGTTTGCCGTGATTGCGCTCAGTTTTGCCATCAGCTCGTCTTACCCTGCCATTGCCTCGGGTGACAACACGGTGACACGTCTGATTGGGCTCAACTACGTCGCGCTGGCGCTGGGCCTGTTCATTATTGTGGTGTTTTACAGGTATGGCCTGCCAGCGCGCTGGCTGGGCCCCTATCTGCAGGAACAGGCCTTTCGTTTTCTGATCTGGGCTTTTCCCTTTCTTTTTATCTGCACTGGGCTGGCTTTTGTCATGCTGGCTGCAGTCTGAGGCCCAAAGAGCCCCGCGACGATAATCAGGTGGTGTGGGTATGACTCGATCATGCCCGCCGAAACAAAACATCCCGGTGTACCTTTACATACGCCGGTGTCTGTTGTCCTTTCCCCCACCCGGAGATCTTTTTATGACCACCGTTCGCCGTGCTTTTCTTAAAAACACTGCGGCTGCCGCCGTTGCTGTGGCTTTGCCATCCATCAATTTTGCGCAAACTGCGGCACCCGCTATCAGCCGCAGTCATTTCGCGCCGCAAAGTGGTGCCTGGCGCACGTTTGACGTGACCACGCGGGTTGATATTGTCAAACCACAGGGCGAAACCAGGGTTTGGCTGCCGATTCCTTCGGTCAACAGTGACTACCAGCAGGCGCTGGACAACAGTTTTTCAAGCAATGGCACGACCCAGCTGGTCACTGACGGCCAGGACGGCGCGAAGATGCTGATGGTTGAATTTGCAGCCACTGAAAAACAGCCTTTTGTCGAGCTGACCAGCCGCGTGCGGACGCAGGGCAGGGCGATGGACTGGTCACAAAAAACGGCAGCGGCTGAAGATGCAGACACGCTGCGTTATTTCACCCGCCCGACCAAACTGATTCCAACTGACGGCATAGTCCGTAAAACCGCGCTGGCCGCCACACAAGGTGCCAAAACCGATGTTGAAAAAACGCAGAAGATTTACGACTGGATTGTGGCCAACACCTACCGTGAGCCAAAAGTGCGCGGCTGCGGTGAGGGCGACATCAAGACCATGCTTGAAACCGGTAACCTGGGCGGCAAGTGTGCTGATTTGAACGCGCTGTTTGTGGGCCTGTGCCGCTCGGTGGGTGTGCCTGCGCGTGATGTCTATGGCATCCGCCTGGTGCCTTCGGCTTTTGGCTACAAGGAACTGTCAGGCAACCCGGCCAGCCTGAAGGGCGCGCAGCATTGCCGCTCTGAGGTCTACCTCAAGGGCTACGGCTGGGTGGCGATGGACCCGGCCGATGTGGCCAAGGTCATGCGGCTTGAAACCGCTGACTGGATCAAGACTACCGTGAATCCTGTGGTTGCTCCTGTCAACAAGGCGCTTTTTGGCGGCTGGGAAGGCAACTGGATGGCCTACAACACTGCGCATGATGTGGCTTTGCCCAAGTCAAAAGGCGAAAAAATGGGCTTTTTGATGTACCCGGTTGGTGAAAACGCAAGCGGGCGTTTTGATTCTTATGCGCCGGATGATTTCAAGTACCAGATCACCGCCAAGGAAATAAAAGTCTGAACAGCCTGCTATATCTCCGTCATTGCGGGCTTGACCCGCAATCCAGATGGCGTTTGATGCCATCGCGGCGTCTTTTATCAAGCAATGGTGATTTATCAAAGATGGATCCCGGATCGAGTCCGGGATGACAGCTGAGCAGTGACTAAAACTCCAGCTTCAGACCGCTTTCAAACTGCCTTTGTTGTCCCGTCACCGGGTCCACAAAGGCTATTTTTTTGGCCAGCAGCTGTAGCGGAAAGGCAAAGTCGTCGTCGGGTGTGTTGTCGACCGGCGGGTACATGCGGTCATTCAGAATTGGCAAACCCAGAGCGTTCATGTGTACACGCAACTGGTGTTTTTTGCCAGTGATCGGGCTTAGGGCATAACGCGCCAGACTGCCCCTGACCTCCAGCACATCAATATGGGTTTCACTGTTGGTTTCGCCTTCTTCAGTTTCGCGTTGCCTGAAAAAGGGCTCGTCTTCCACAATCCGGCTTTTGCGTGTCAGTGGTAGTTCGAGCTCAGTTCGCCAGGGGGCAATGGCTTCGTAATGTTTGTGGATGGTGTGTTGCCTGAACAGCTTCTGGTAGGCATTGCGGTCTGCGACCTGGCTTGAAAACAGTACCAGGCCGGCGGTTTCGCGGTCAATGCGGTGAATCGGTGTGAGGCTGTCCAGTCCGAGGCGGTTTTTAAGGCGTACCAGCAAAGTTTGCTGCAGATAGTGGCCGGACGGTGTGACTGGCAGAAAGTGCGGTTTGTCGGCGACGATCAGGTGTTCGTCCTGAAACAGTATGGTTTCCTCAAACGGAATCTGGGGTTCGTCCTCCAGTGCGCGGTAGTAATAAATCCGGATATGGCCTTGATACGGGCGTTGTGGTGTGACAAGCGCGCCAAATTCATCGGCGACCAATCCCAAAAGCATGCGATCGAGCCAGACTTCACGCGAAATCGCCGGAAAGCGCTCGACCAGAAATTCGGTGATGGTGGGCCAATGCCCTGCGGGCAGGCCGACACAACTGGGGCCAACACCATTGCGCGTGGGCAGGCCGTGCTGGCCGTATTTGAGCG
>JAZKIK010000258.1:0-45691 GCA_040384925.1 Pseudomonadota bacterium
CGAAATTCATGCACGGCAGCTTGCAGTTATGCAGGGTGCAGCCGACTACGGGCACAGCAAGACCGAAATCAGGCGGATGGTCAAGGCAGCGGGTATGCCCGTGGAGCCGAGTAAATGACCGACAAAGCCCAAACAAACGCAATGCTTCGGCGAAAAGTCGAGCGGCTTGAAGCGCAATTAAAAGCGGCTCAGGACTTCATGCAGCGAGACCGGAAAGGCGAATTTCAGATGATTATGGAAAACGCTGATATGCGTGTGAAAATCAAACAGGCGGCTGACTTGCTTTTGGGCCGTGATGTATGACCAGCAAGCCGCCCAAGCCAAAGAAGTGCGCCGTAGCTTCATGCAGAACATTGTTCACGCCGAAACAACCATTTGAAACATGGTGTAGCTACGGATGCGGCGCGGTGATTGGGTCGGCCAAACTGGCAAAGAAAAAAGCCAAAGAAGCATTACAGGAGAAACGGGAGACAAAAGCCAAGCTTGAAAAATTCAAGGGCCTGCCTTACTGGATCTCTGAAACACAAAAGGTTTTCAACCAGTATTGCAGGCTGCGCGACCAGCTTGCCGGGTATCCATGCATCAGCAGTGGCAAGCCTTTGGACTGGAGCGGGAACAATGTAGATTGCGGCCACTTTAGGAGTCGTGGATCTGCGCCTCATTTGAAATTTGACGAGCGCAACGCCCATTCACAAACAAAGTACGATAACCGCTATCTGTCCGGAAACATCACCGGCTACCGCATCGGATTGATAGCCAGGATTGGTCTGGAGGCCGTTGAAGCCCTGGAATCAGACCAGACGCCACGCAAGTACACCATAGCCGATTTGCAGGCCCTCAAAGCCCACTACGCGGCAAAAATCAAAGAACTGAAGGCAAAGCAATGACAACCCACACCCCAAAAGGCAGCATGTGCATGGCCTGCGAAAAAGCAAGGTCTGATTGCAGCAAATTACCGTTTGCCAGCATGAAGCCGTTTACAAAGTTCGGTGATACGGTGATTGTGGTTTGCGCCAGTTTCAAACCGGCAGACAGAAAAAAGCCATGACCCAATCAGCCGGAAGGCGAATAAAGCAAGGCCAGGTTTACGACTACGAAGGCGTGAAGGTGCTTAGCATGGAAAATTCATCGGCTCAGGTTGTGAAAGTGGCTGAAATAGTCGAGCACCCGCCAGGTGTGTTCCTGCCGGGTGTTCCGAAGTGGGTTCACAGTGGGCTTTTGAAAGAAATCGGGACGCGGTATACGAAGGGGGAGATTCCATGACGCAGACGACTATATTGATTTACACGCTGATTGCATTAGCTCTGATGCCGCCAGCCTACGGATTCGGCTACTGGTTGGGCTATGTGACAGACCCGAACCAAATTACGCGGGTTGTCGTCCAGATGATTTTTGACTTGAACAAGCTGGACAAAAATTGCGAGGATGCTGAATGGTTTATGGCGCAAGGCAAGGTGAAGCCATGACCAAACGCACCCTAATCCTAGCAAACCGCGAAGTCAGGCAGCGTGCAAAAGAGGCCATTGACGCCGCGCCTGATGGTCACATTGTCGAAATAAGAGAGCCAAAGAGAAATTTAGAGCAGAATGCACTTTTGTGGAGCTTGCTGACGGCTTTCAGTGAACAACTGGAATGGCCCGTAAACGGCAAGATGTGCAAGCTGGAGCCAGATGAATGGAAGGATTTGCTAAGCGCAGCATTCAAGAACGAAACCCAGCGAGTTGCGATGGGGATTAATGGCGGCATGGTCATATTGGGCATGAGGACAAGCAAGATGAGCAAGCGACAATTCAGTGAGTTTCTGGAGTTCATCCACTCAATTGCCGCTGACCGTGGCGTTACTTTTTAGCCGTCAGCGCAATCAGAGCTTTTGCGTGGGCTTCGGCTGATTTTTCATTCAGGTGAACAAGTCCGCGCTCTAAAAGCCTTTTGTCAACCTTACAGCCATCCCAAGTTTGGGAATCAACTGGAAACTCTGCATCAATACAAATACTCCAATACGGCGACCCAACAGCAGGCGCAACCCGTTCGGGCGCTTGAATCTCACAATCGCCGATTTTGACTGTGCGGGGCTTGCGGCGGTATTGAATGCAAATATTCCACTCCGGATGCGATGTACAGTTAACCCATTCGTATTCAGGAATTGCTTGGATTTGCCACATCTTCCAGGGCTCCAAGCATTCCGCTGCATCACTAGCATAAAGCAGCATACTTGCAGCATGCGGGTGGCCTGCTGGCTTTTGTTCGGGGTGGTCGGCGATGAGGTCAGTTGGGAAATCAGTTGACATTCCAATTGAACGGACTCTGCCAGTTGACGCCCAAACATGACCATCGTCTTCATCCTCGGCTTGGCCGGGTTTTGACCAAACAAATTTGGTTGGGTCATAGTCTTGATGCGGAAGCGCCGCCACCACAACAACCCCATCCCGCCTCACATAAGACTTCCCAATGACAATGGGTAGAGTAAGCATAATTTCTCCTTTAAAAACCGTTCGGATTGAACTCAGAAACGCAGCGGTTGGCTGCGCTTGAGGGTTGAATCAAGACAATTCCTTGCTGAGAATTTCGATAGCACGGTCAACTGACTTTTGAGAAATCTGCATCTTCAAAATCCTGTCAACTGGCACTTTGTGGCGCATGAAGAAAACGGCGCGCTTGACTGATTCGGATGGCTGATCTTCGTAGGTTTGGCGCTTGTAAGCAACTGGCTCAGTGATAAGCCTACCGCTTTTAACCGGCTTCAAGGTGGTCTTAATGCCGCCTTGATTGATTTCCGCATCAGACAGGCAGCGAGTTCCGAATTCACTGACCTGACGATGCCGGTAGTAGTCCAGCATCATCGGGAAGTGCCGACCGCAACTGATGCACTGAAAAGAGTCGGACATCAGTCGCGGCAGACTTTTACCGACTCAATGACGCCATTGTTTGCACGGGCAAAGACGATGCGGGCCTGCCGTGCGCTAACAGCGTTGATGTAAACGATGTTGCCAGTGGCTAGCTTGATTGCGTAGGTATTGGTGTTGGTGTTGTTCATGATTTTTCCTTGATTTGAGAGTGGTTAAAAGAGAGCCCAAAGCCCGGAGGCTTCAGGTTGGTTTACTGAGCAGCAACCCATGAATCGGCATCTGCTTGGCTTTCGCAGACCCTGACCAGTTCACCATTCTTGAACACGCGGAACACGGTTTCTTTCTTGCCGAACAGCTTGATGGTGAGGGATGTGACTTTGAACATTTTCGTTTCCTAGGTTGGTTGCTGATGTGTTTATTGTACGGGAATTAAATGAGATTAGCGATAGGGCCGCAACTTATTTTTTAGGTACAAACCCTATAGGCATCAGAAAAGCCAGAAGGCCTCAGGCTGGGGGTTTAGGATTCAAATTTTCTTAACCCACAAGCCACCAGCCCAGCAATACAAGTCTTTTGCCCAAGATGCTGTGTTTGCGCTCGCGTGGATTTCTGAAATGGTCGCTTTCCGAAAACCACGAGAGTTGGCTTTGCTATCCAACTCGCTAAAGTTGGGCGCTGACACGTAGTCAGCATGGGCCTGTTCACGCGCATCATGTTCGTGGACTGAGTGAAGGTTTATTGTCATCAAAAAACCGCTTACGCGGACTCCGTTGTTTGTGAAGCCCAAGAACAGGTGTAGATGGTGGAAGCCAGAATTTTGGCCTTAGATGGGGTTGTGGCCTGAACGGCCACGGTGCCGAGGTGTTCCCCGGCTGCGCTCCAGAAGCTGACATTGAAAGATTTGATTGTTGCCATTTTGAGTATCCAGTTGATACAGCATCTTGCTGCGATGACTTAATTGTACGGCGATAAATGCAAATAAAGTCAACTTTACAAATTATTTTGACGTACAATCAATGCATGGAAAAAACAACAGACAAAAAGCCACGAGGCAGGCCGAAGCTGGCCGAAATCGACAAGGTGAAGCGCATCAGGTACGAACTGCGCATGCCTGCTGAGATTCATGCCATTGTTGTAAAAAACGGCGGTGCGCCTTGGGTGTTTGAGGTGCTTGCTGCTGCAGACATGGAGCGAAAAAAATGAAGTTTTTCATGGCGTTCCTGTTTTCAATCATCCCGGCCGCAATCGTTGCAATTCCGCTGGCTTACTTCATTGGCCCTTTCGCGCTGATGATTGGTTGGGCTATTTGGGGATTGGGTATGGAAGTCTGTCTTGATGGGAAATAAAGCCGAGCACCACGGCCCATGGTGTGTGTAATGAAGGATGAAGATGAACGAAACAATATATAGCGGTCAAAACGTGCGTGAGGGCAAGCCCGTAAACCTTGACCAAGTGATAAAGCAGATGCAGGCTCAGCAAGTGGGAGCGGAGCCGGTCAAGCAATCACAGTTGGACGTGGCATTAGCCGAACTGGACGCGGCACTGTCTGATTGTCTTGGCATCGGCAAAGTGTTGAGCAAGCGTCTGCAGCCTGTTCTGCTTCCAAACGCAGCGCGTGAACAAGACAGCAAAACCGCAGCGGCCTGTGTTGCACCAGCGCGCAGCCCATTGGTTGACCGGATTTATGCACAGGTCCGCCGCGTCAACGCAATCCGCCAAGGAATCGAGAACGACCTGAACTCGCTGGAAATCTAACCCGGCAACCCGCCTCGCATCTGGGCCACAGGTGCATAAAACTGGAGAGAGAAACATGAAATTTCGTAAAAAGCCGGTAGTCATTGAAGCAGTTCAATTCGACGGCACTTTTGGATCAGTTGAAGCCATGCGGATTCCAAGTTGCGCGCAAAACTTGGGTAGCAAAACCCTTGAGATTGAGACGCTTGAGGGCGTGATGACCGCTCAACCAGGCGATTGGATCATTCGCGGCGTCAAGGGTGAGTTCTATCCCTGCAAGCCGGATATTTTTGCTGCGACCTATGATGCAGTCGAAACCGACGATTTCCCCTTGGGCCAAGCCTGCAACCTGAACGATGGTGAATGCGAGGCTTGCCAATGAACTGGTTTACAAAGATATTCGGTGAAAAGCCTAAGCCAGAACCCAAGAAGTTGCCGCCTTACGTGCCATCATCTGCGCGATACCGGACAGCATCACGGCCAGTGGCGAGTCAGTCCAGCGTTCCAGTTCGGCAAAGCTCAAGTAGCCAAAGTAGCGACGATTACATGCCGGTTGTCGGCTACCCGTATCCAAGCCATGTCACGCATCACTACGACAACAACCCCAGCCCAAGCATCACATCAGGCGGTGGCGGCAGCTTTTCAGGTGGCGGCGCGTCATCCAGTTGGGATAGTTGCTCAAGTTCGTCAAGTAGCAGTTCATCTGACAGCGGATCATCGTCCGATTCTGGCTCAAGCTGCAGCAGTTCGGATTAACCAAAGGAAGCACCATGAACTACACCGAAGAACTCAAACAATTCACACTGGCGCAAATCGGCAAAAAGCCCATGAACTTCAACGGCGACGAAAAGCGGTTCTTCTCGCTGCGAACGGCACGGGCCTGGACGAAGTGGATTCAGGCTGCACGGATTGCCAGCAATGCAATTTAACGGGCATTGGCGCACAGGGCTGAGGCCAGGACTATCAACAGTGAATATATGAAGCACATTAAAGAAATCAAGTCGGCCAGGCTTCGCGCAGAAAGCATGGGGAAGTTTCATGCATGGGACCCATCCTTCAATTCTCATCCATTGGCCGCTTGTATTGACAACCATAATACATGTATTGATGTAGAGATGGAAGGCATCAAATCCTACTCGCGAGACGCAGATGCATTCGTAATCTTCTGCTGGGTTTTGAATATGGCTCGGGCCATAAACAAACACTGCGAACAGCAAAGAGTCGCTGAATCTGAAGCGTCCCAATACTGGCTGGAAAGATTTATTTGGGTCAATTCAAAGGTTACATCCAAAGTCGCAGACCTTCGAGGGTTAGGCGCATGAAGCTTGAACAACACGAATTCGCAATCTCCTATATGGCTGAAACTGGCTTTATGGGTAGAGGTCGCGCCGCCATGACCACCCAAAAAGCGTAACATCAACCACCACCCGAACATTTGCTAATCTTGATAGCGCCGACAACGGGTAAATTGTCGGTTCAACCCGCGATTGCGACACCGCGAAATCAAGCAGACCGCGAACGGTTCCACCAGCACACGTGTGTAATCCCGATGGTGGAATATATAATCAACAGAACCAAAGGACTCCCATGGACATGATGCCCCAAGAATCAGGCGCAATGCCTCAAACCGCACCCGAAGCCCCCAGCGCTTCCGTGACCATCACCAAGACCCCAGACGGTGCCTACACCGTTGAATCTGCCGCCATGGCACCAGAGATGGGCCAGCCAGGTGCAGAAGACATGAGCATGAGTCAGCCTCAACTTGCCGCCACGATTGATGAAGCCTTTGAACTGGCGCGGGCAATCCTTGAAGGCGGCGACGGCATGAGCGCAGAACAGGCGTTCTCCAGCGGCTTTGAAGGCCAAACACAAAAGGCGTACTAATGGGCTGCACCATTCAGATCATGCTGCGCGATACCGAGAACGGGCTGGTTGATGTTGAAACTACTGTGACGGGTTACGACAAGGATAGCAACGCGCTGGCTCTGGCTGACCGCATCAATGGCTTTATGGCTGAGATTGCTGAGAAGCATGTGAAGGCTGAGCCCAAACTTGTGCTGGTGGGGAGATGATCACCAAGGAAAAAGCGAAGGCGGCAGGGGCTTCCCTTCGGAAAATAGTGAATTGCATGCCTCGTCATGTTCAGGAAAACCCCAAAGTTGTTCATGGGATATTTAGGGCGGCGCTGGACGAGTTGAGGAACACTGGTAATTTCCTGACAAGAGAGCAATCTGACTCAACCATGACTGCCTTATTGAGGCAGAAGGCGCTTTGATGGAAAATTGGAGAAACTTTAAAGTTGGCTGAAACCAAACCAGCAGATTGGGCGCAGATAGAGGCCGACTACCGAGCGGGTGTGAAAACACTCCGTCAACTCGCGTCTGAACACGGACTAACCGAGGGGGGCATTCGCAAGAGGGCCAAGAAGGAAGATTGGGAGCGCGACCTAGCCGCGAAGATCCGGGAACGAGCTGATGCGTTGGTACGCAAAGACGCGGTACGCAGCCAAGAACGCAAAACACTCTGCGTACCAGAAAAGACCATCGTTGAGGCAAATGCTGAGATTCAGGTTGTTGTCCGCAGGGGGCAGAAGGCTGACATTACCCGAGCCCGCAAAATCGTCATGAGTATGCTTGAAGAGCTTGAACTGTCCTGCGGCCCAGAGAACGCAGCGATGCTGGCCGAGTTCGGTGAGATCATGAGAGAGCCAGACGAACGAGGCCAGGACAAACGCGCAGAGCTTTATTCCAAGTTGACCAGCTTGAGTGGCAGGGCTAAGACCATGAAAGACCTGGGCGACTCGCTCAAGAGCCTGGTTGCATTGGAGCGTGAAGCATTCGGTATTGATGAACGGAAAGCCCCTGATTCGCAAACCGTCTTTAACATGCAGTTCTGATGCCAGTTATCACTTACGTAGCAGAAGCCACAGCGAAGAGATTCCACCGGTCGGATGCGTTTGTGAGGGGTTTGAGGGGGCCAATTGGAACGGGAAAGTCTGTCACATGCTGCATGGAGATCATGCGCAGGGCAAGCGAACAAGCCCCGTTTCAGGGTGTGCGCAAGTCCCGATGGGCGGCAATCCGTAATTCATACCCTGAGCTGAAATCAACCACCATCAAGACATGGCAGGATTGGGTGCCTGATGATGTAGCCCCCATGAGGTGGGATGCGCCCATTACCAGTACGTTCACATCCACGCTGCCCGATGGAACAAGAATCGAATGCGAGGTTATGTTTATCTCGCTC
The DNA here is from genome assembly GCA_040384925.1 of Pseudomonadota bacterium. GTDB lineage: Bacteria > Pseudomonadota > Gammaproteobacteria > Burkholderiales > Burkholderiaceae_C > Polaromonas. Next base: position 7,827 of record JAZKIK010000258.1, read on the forward strand.
GACAGACCGGCAGACGTTAAAAAGCTCAAATCCCTCGATTTAACAGGCGGGTGGATCAATGAGGCATCCGAGTTGCCAAAGGCGATTTTGGACATGCTGACTGGCCGCGTGGGGCGTTACCCATCAAAGGCTCAAGGCGGTGCCAGTTGGTCAGGCATCATCATGGACACCAATTCACCAGATGACGATCACTGGTGGTATGACATTGCAGAGATCAACAAACCAAAAGGTTATGAGTTTTTTGCGCAACCTGGGGCGTTACTGAAGGATGGAGAAAAGTACATTCCCAACCCAGCAGCGGAGAACGTGAAGAATCACATCCTGGGCTACGAATACTGGTTAAGACAGATCCCCGGTAAGGATTCGCAGTGGATCAAGGTGTTCGTGCTGGGTGAGTATGGCAGTGTCCATGACGGAAAACCGGTTTACCCTGAATATAACGATGGTTTGCATGTGAATGGAATTAGCCCTATTGCCAGCATAACGCTCGATATTGGGATGGACTTCGGTCTGACCCCTGCGGCAGTGATAACCCAACACGACGCCCGAGGTAGATTGCTAGTTTTGGATGAATTGTGCGGCGAAGATATGGGGATCAATGGTTTTCTTGAAGATGTCCTGATACCGCAATTAATGAAGGTTTATCCCGAGTGGTGGGCTAAAAAAGAAACCATGATTAGGGTATTCGGAGATCCCGCAGGAAGCCAGAGAGCGCAGACTGATGAAAAATCATGCTTTGAGGAAGTCAAGGCGGTGGGTCTGAAAATACGCGCAGCAAAGAGCAATGCATGGTTGCCGCGCCGTGGGTCTGTGGCTTGGTTTCTTTCCAAGCTGGCAGGTGGTAAACCCATGATGATTATTGACCCCTGTTGCAAAGTTCTGCGAAAAGGGTTTAATGGCGGCTACAAATATCGCAGGATTCAAGTTGTGGGCGAAGAGCGATTTACTGATGAGCCAATGAAAAACAGTTACTCGCATCCTCACGACGCATTACAATATGTCGCAATGGAGTCAGGCGGCTTGCAGGCGACGAAAACAAAGCCCAAAGATACAGAGATACGAAGCTTCGAACCCCTGGACAATGAGCTAGGCTACTAAAGGAAACCATGACAGCACCATCAATCATCGTAAAAGGCGCTACAGCTCAAGGGTTGGCATCGACAACGACGTTTCCTGCGCTTCTTTTGAACGCAGATGGTTCGTTGGCTGGTCTGCCTGCATCCGTGGGCACAAAGCCAGCGGCGCAAAGTGTCAGCACGACTGAGGCGACGGATTTGACCGTCACCACCCTACGCAACGCAGGAACAGCGGTATCCACCGGCACATCAGTAGCGGGCATCAACAAGCGCAGCCGGATTATTGCGACGGGCTTTACCACCGCTGGTGCTGGTTCCGTCACGATTTCGCTTTACGGTTCGCTTGACGATACAACGTACTACACCACGGCAATCGGCACCATAACCCTGACGCTGGGAACTACGCCGACGACTGATTTCTTTGATGACGATGGCCGCTGGCCTTTTGTTCGGGATTCCATCACCGCAATATCTGGCACTGGCGCTCAGGTAACTTTGATGCGGGCGGCTTGATATGGCAGTTACTACAGATCAAAGACAAACATCGACCAATGCTGATGTCGTCAGGGGTGTGGTTGACCCGGTAACGGGGTTTTCTGGAATAGCGACAGCAGATTCGTCAATAAACCTTACAGCGACAGAGGTACAAAGAATCAACGGGGGTTACGCGCTGCTTAAAGATGCGGCGTTGCGCCCTGCGAACCAAGGTAATACGATGGCTTCGCCGCCCACAATAACAGTGGGTGTAGCTGATGCCGCTTCCGTTATTGCATCGCCAGTCAATATTGCGTGGAATGACGCACGGCTTACTTACTCCACACGGGTGCAAGTTGGTGGAGTAAGTAGTCCAGACACGACTTTGGCAATATGTGCATATCTTGATACTGCAGCGGCTGGTGCGGCATCTACTATGCGCGGGCTTTACACGTCATTCAGTTTTTCGACAGAGGAGACAAAATTTGAGGTCCGGGCAAAAGGTTTTTCAAGGCACCGGCTTTGGGTGATAGAGGAGGATGGCGTACCGCGAGTCCTGACCGAGCAGGTAATGGCATCAACTGGCAGCGTTTACCGGGTTTTGTATGACTTCGGAGGCTCACGCAAGGTGCGAAAAATCGTCGTCCAGTTCACTGCATCCATCGGGGGCTTGTCAATTGCAGCAACTGGTTCTATCAGTAAATGGGCACCCATTGCGCCAAAGCTATTGCTTGACGGTGATTCATTTGTAGAAAGCACGGGTGCGACGAGCGTATTTACTGGCTTTGCCCCCAGGCTTGCTGAGGCACTGGGGTGCTACGGCACAGCGATAAATTGCGGAATTGGCGGGACGGGTTTTATTGCGGATAACGGCGGAACAAAAAAGAATGCGCTTGAAAGGGTGACAACCAGCGTAATCGCGAATGCGCCAGATGTTTACATTTGCATGCATGGGCTAAATGACGCCACTGATGTTTCTGCAAACGCTGCAGCGGTATTTGATGCAGTACATGTGGCCCTGCCGAAGTGCTTGATTATTGTGTGTTCGCCATTTCAACCGCGAAGTGTGGCAAGTGTTTTGACGCGGACAACTGAATTAACCGCAGTCTGTGCAGCCCGCCCGTGGGTTCGCTTTATTAATTCAACCAGCGCAAGCAGCAATCCAGAAATTACGGGCACAGGTCGCGTAGGCGCTACGACTGGAACAGGGAATAGCGACTGGGTTATCGGGGCGGATAACACACATCCAACAAATGATGGCCACTCACACATTTCAGTGTTTAAAGACGGAATTATCAGGATTCTGTTGGGCATCTCCTAAACCATGACCGCCCATGCCCCACGCCCGCACAGGCATAGGCCAAGACCATCCCTTTGCTCATTTTTCTAACTAATGACTCATCAAGAAGAAACTGAAAAATCGCAGCGGATGGAAATCATCCATGCGTTCTCTGAAATCATCCGCGAGAAAAGGAAGAACGCGATTGAAGGGCGTCGTGCGTCTGGCATTGAAGACGATTGGGCAGAAGATGAAGACCACTATGATGGGGTGGACGACACAAATCGCGCCAAGGTCAGGCAGTATCAAAAAGGCCGAACTCCATCTGATGGAATGCGCGCAACTATTCTGGACGCATCAACCCGGTCAACCGTCTTCCTGAAAATCACCCGCCCCTACGTCGATGCAGCCGCCGCCCGCGTGTCGGATATGTTGCTGCCGACAGATGACCGCAATTACGCCATACGGCCAACACCACGGCCCGAACTGGTTGAATTGATCAAACAGGCACAGGAAACCCCGCCAGTGTCCGTGCAGCCCGTTGTGGCCCCGCCTGCACAATCTGGCGGATTCATGGGCGCTATCGGGAAGATGTTCGGCGGTGGACAACCCCAACAGGCCGCGCCACAAGCCCCGGCAGCACCTTCGCCAGTAGATCAGGCCATCCAAACCATCGGCAAGGCCAAAGCAGCCGCAGAACGCGCTCAGGAAGAGATAGATGATTGGCTGGTCGAATGCCGATATCACGCAGAAGTGCGAAAGATCATCGAGGCTACTGCAAAGGTAGGAACGGGCATCCTCAAAGGCCCGCATCCGACGATGGTCAAATACCGGGCCGCGACAGAAACAGACGATGGCTGGACTGTTGAAATGGTCGAGAAAATCGCGCCAAAATCTGTTTGGGTAAATCACTGGAATTTCTATCCAGACCCAAACTGTGGCCCGGACATTCAAAAAGGCAGTCACGTTTTCGAGTGCGACGACATCACCTATCGCGCACTGGCCGAACTCAAATCAGATCCGACCTACATCACAGAAATGATTGATTTGTGTCTAAAAGATGGGCCGACCAGCCCCATTGACGGCACCCGGAAACTGAAAGACGGCGAAACTCCTGGAGAAAAGGACGTTTTCCAGATCTGGTATTTTCACGGTCAGGTTTCCAAAAAAGACATGGAAGCAGCTGGATGCCGATGTGATGGCAAAGAACTTTACCCGGCAGTTGCAACGATGGTCAATGAGCGGATTATCAAAGTCACGCTTAGCCCGCTTGATTCAGGTGAATTCCCTTACGATGTAATGGTTTGGCAGGCCCGGACGGATTATTGGGCTGGCCAAGGTATTGCCCGGCAAATGCGAGAATGCCAGAAAGGCGCAAATGCCGCCGTTCGGAATCTCATGGACAACGCCGGTTTGTCCGCAGGCCCGCAGATCATCATTGACCGCAACAAGATTGTCCCGGCAAATGGTCGATGGGAACTCACGCCTCGCAAGGTCTGGTATTCGCTGGTTGATTCCGAAGTTGAAGACGTTCGGAAAGCCTTCAACATCATCAGCATTGAAACCCGGCAAGCGGAACTGATGAATATCTTGCAGTTCTGGCTCAAACAAGCCGAGGACGTTACCGGGCTACCTATGCTGCTCCAAGGCCAGCAAGGCGGCGCACCTGACACGCTTGGTGGCATGGAAATCGTCAATAACAACGGCAGTACGGTGTTGCGCAGAATCGCCCGCACGTTTGATGACCGCGTGACAGAGCCTCACATTGGCCGCTATTACGAATGGCTGCTTCTTTATGGGCCGAACGAAGCAAAAGGCGACTTTACGATTGATGCGCGTGGATCATCTGCCTTGGTTGAGCGCTCGATGCAATCAACCCAACTGGTGCAAATGCTCGGACTTTCGCTTAACCCGGCCTACAGCCTTGATCCTGAGCTTGTCGCGCAAGAATTTCTCAAGTCGATGCGGTTTGACCCAAAAGCGGTATTGCTCAGCGACGAGAAAAAGCAGGAAATTGCCAAACGCGCCCCTCCAGAAGATCCACGGATTACTACTGCGAAAATCAACGCAAAAACCAAAGAAGACCAGATTGTCAGCAACGCGCAAATTCGTATGGCAGAAATCAATGCCGAGCGCGACGACGCGAATAAGGACAGGCAAGTCGAGCAAATGGCTATCGAGGTAGATGCTCAGTTGCAAGCCGCTACGCTTACTGCTGACCAGCGGAGTCAATTAGAGAACATCAAGGCAACGCTGGCCGGTTTGGTTATCAAGCTGAACACTCAAAAGGATTTGGCAATGGGTTCGCACACCATGGATTTACATAAACACAATAGTTCGCAAGTGGTATCTCCAGCTATTGAGCCTGCAGGGAAGGCCGAGAACGGGGCCTCTTTTTATGAGTAAGTCGGTTAAAATAGACGAGCCCGCAACACTCTTGCAAAGAGTTGCGGGCTCTAACCACAACAACTCGTACTAGGAGTCACCATGACTGTAAGCATTGTATGCAAAAGCGGAATCTACAAGATAAACCATGCAGCCAAAACACAGCCAGGTCAGGCATTTTCGCAATGATAGATAATATCGATATTGATGTTCCTGGAAATCCGATAACATCGCACGAAAAACAATCGACACTTGCCTTTAAAATGCGTACATATTTGGACGAACGGGCATACACCTTACGAGTAAAGAATGAATCAGACCTTGATCCCGTCGCTACAGCGAAACTGCGTGGTGAATTGAAAGCGATCAGGGGCTTAAAGAATCTGCTGGCTCTGGTTAATCCAGCCCCGGCGATGGTAGCGGACGATGAACAAGTTTGAATACTGTTTGGCCTTCGCTGAATGGCATTATGTGCCGATGTTTTTGGAGATTGATAGATGGACTTGAATGAACTGGAGAATCCCGACAGTGCAACTCAGCAGGCCGAGGAATCGGCTGCGTTTGAAGCTTCTTTTAACAATGCTGCGCCTGAAAAGGCTGAAAAGGTAGCGGAGAAAGAGACCAAGACGGAAGAAAAGCCAGAAGAGAAACCGACCGAACCAGCAAAACAATCACCAGCTGAGGCCGCACAAACTGTGCCGACTCAAAAACCTGATGATGATTTGCGCGGCGAAGTTCGGAAACTCCATGGCAAGATTGGTGAGTTGAACGACAAGCTGCAGAAGACGCTCAAGACAAAAGAGACTGAGGGGAAACCCGCCGTCTTGTCGCCCGTAGCGTTGAACCGGCTCAAGGGTGAATATCCAGAACTGTCCGAGTTACTGGAAGGCGATATTGCTGAAGTGATTGCGAGTTTGGCGCAAAAGAAAGCCGATCCCAAGGAAATCGAAGACTTGGTATCTTCCCGTGTGTCGAAAGAACTGAGCTTGTTTAAACGCGAGTCTCTGTTTGACCGACATCAGACATGGGAAACAGATATATGGGCACAAAAGCCTGCAATGTCTGAAGGTCAATTCGTGCCGGGCGTACCGACCCCAGCCTATCAGGCGTGGCTCAAAACCATGACTGCGGCAGAGGTTGACGCATTGAACAACAGCGAAAGCCCGACATTTGTCAGTCGCAAGCTGGACCAGTTTTACGACTGGAAAGGCAAGCAGGCAAAAGCAGAAATCGATAAGCAAAGCAGGCTCAAAGCCGCCCTGACTCCTCAAGGGCTGCAAAAAGGCAATTCTCAAACGATGAGCGAGGAAGAGGCCGCAAGAAAAGCGTTCGATGACTCGTTCAACTCCTAATAAAAGGAAATCATGACTCTCGCTACCTACAGCTCCCCCGCGCAGCGAATCGGCCGAATCAAAGGCACGATCCTGCGCCACGCAGTCCACAAATCTACACTGGAAATGTCCGGCGAGGTTTACCCGCAACCCGTGAAATCCGGTGATACCGTGATTTTCCGTCAGGTTGTGCCATTCGGTGCGACAGCCGCAGCCCCGAACACGTTCACCACGACCGCCGCCGCGCATTTGATTCAGGAAGGTTTTACCCCTCCTGCCGAAAGCATCAGCGTTCTGGACACCACGGTACAAGTGCAAAAGTACGGCGCGCTGTACGGCTACACCGAGCGTCAAAAAGCGTTGGGTGAAGACGATGTACCGGCATGGATGGAAGAGCAGCTTGGCGAACGCCTGGGCCTGGTTCGTGAGCTGATTTACATCGGCGCTGTGCAAGGCGGCACCAACCGCTTCTACAGTGGCGGCACGACCCGTGCAACGACTGCGCTGCCAGTGACCAAAAACCTGGTTGACCGCGTAACCCGCAACCTTGCGGCCAATCACTCGACGTTCATCAAGAAGATTCTGCCGCCATCCGAAAAAGTCGGCACTGGCGCAATCCAGGCCGCTTACTTGGCATTCGGCAGCACCGACCTTCAGCAGGACATTGAAGCCATCCCCGGCTACATTGCCAAAAAGGACTACGGCACCATGACGGCAGCGCATGAAATGGAAATCGGTGCCGTTGGCTCCGTCCGGTTCATTCTGAGCCCCGACATGCCGAAAATCATTGATTCCGGTGCTGCAATCGCAGGCACAACCAATCTGAGCACCACCGGCACCCTGGCCGATGTGTATCAGCTGTTTGTGATGGCAAAGGATGCATGGGGCCATACCAAGTTCCGTGGCATGGACGCATTCAACTACAACCACGTTCCCGTGAACAAGGTTGACAAGTCCGACCCGACCGGCGAACGCGGTTATTGCTCTGCGACCTTCTATGACGCAGGTGTGGTGACGAATCACGGCTGGCTTGCTGTTTGCGAAGTCACTGTATCCGTGCTGACCTAAGCCCATTGGCCGGGTAATTCCGGCCATTTAAAACCATCTTTTTCAAAGGAATCCCATCATGGGCCAAAATTCACGCATGACTTACGGCATGACGCAAAACCTTGTGTCGGCCGCCCTCACCAAAGGCACCACCAGCACCTACACCACCACGGTGACGACTGCCGGTTGTATCAATGGCAAATTCGTCACTACCCTGGCCGCGCAGACCAACACTGCATCGCCCACAACCGACGCAGTGACCGGATTGCCGTTCGTTGCGCTGGGTATCAACAAGGCAACTGTTTTGGTTTACGGCCAGACAGCAGCTGGTGCCATCCAACTCGCCCAAGGCAGTATTGAAGACACGCTTCCGGGTGTGACAACGACTGTAGGCCCGTTCATTCGTGCACCGCAGTTCCCGGCGCTTCCTGATGATTATCTTCCTTTAGCCTACCTATTGGTCAGGACTGCGCCATCAGCGTCCTCTTGGACAGCAGGCACGAGTTCTTGGACTGCCACTGGAGTTACTGCAAGTGCGGTAGTGAATGTCTCGACATTGCCAGACAGGCCGCAAACGAGCTAAGTTAAAATAGCAAAGCCCGGCTAATTTTCGCGAATTGCCGGGCTTTTAACCACTCATCGTTATGAAAGAACGAATCATGGCTGACTTGAATTTTATACGCAAAAATTGCCGCTCCTGCAAACAGGAAAAGCCTTTAATTGACTACCATCGAGACAAATCGAGCAAAGATGGCCTCTGCGCTTTGTGCAAGGTTTGTAACTGCGCCCATGTTAAAAGGATGAGGGAAGCCAACCCTGAGAAAACCAAGATTGCAAAAAGAAAAGCGTACTTGGCGAATAGAGAAGAAGTTTTGGTGCAACAAAAAGAATATCGAGTCGCAAACAAACAAGCCATTAACGCTAGGGATAGAAAAAATTACCAAGAAAACGGCAAGGAATCGGCGGCAAAGTGGGCACGGTCTTACTATCTACAAAACAAGGAACGGATTAAAGATAAAAATCGGAGTTGGGCCAAAAGCAACCCAGAAAGACGTTCTGCGATGCGCATGAAGTGGAACGACAAAAATCCGGAAATGAAAGTGCTATGGGATGCAAACCGCCGCGCAAATGAGAAAAAAGCCACTCCATCTTGGGCGAATCTGTTCTTCATAGCCGAGGCATATCGCCTTGCAAAGTTGAGAGAGAAAGTCTGTGGCGGTTCTTGGCATGTTGACCACATGGTGCCAATTCAAAGCAAACTTGTGTGCGGCCTGCATGTAGAGCACAATCTGAGTGTGATACCGGGGCCAGAGAATATGAGAAAGTCAAACAGGCATTGGCCCGGCATGCCTTAAGAATCTGCAATTTTGCAGTATCCGCCTCGACAGAGGTTTGTTAGTTATTTGGAGTATTTATGCCAAGAATGAAAAGCATTATCAGTAGTGATGACATTCCGCCAGGCTTTGAAGCGCCACCTGAATTCCGCGCTGCTGGTATTGAAATAGACGACATTGAAACTGTGTCTGCAAAAGACCTTCCGCGTGTGCTGGAAACCGAGAAGTTCATGAACGAGATGGTCTTGATTGAAATCGATCAAGATGCCGAAGACGCGAATGCTCCAGTATTCGTCTACATCGGCCATAACGGCATCACGCAGTACATCAAGCGTGGTGAGCCGCAGGCCGTCAAGCGCAAGTTTCTGTATTCCGCACTGGCCGCGAAGCGCGTCCGCATCGCCTGCGCATTCGGCAAGGATGGAAGCGGCAACGAATTCAACCGTACGACCCCCAATGCATCCACGACCTACCGCGTTCACCTGGTTCAGGACAACAACCCGCAAGGCGGGATGAAATGGGCACAAAGCGTGATGCGCGCCGCTGCCTGAGACAGCCTCAAAACTGATCACAACTCACAAATTTACAAATTCAGGACTCCACCATGACTACCAAAACTCAGCAATTTATCAGCGCAATCCGCGAAAAGAACACGTCAGTGCAACTGCATGGCGTTTACGGCGAGACCAATCCGCCCACATCGTCAGTCACTCAGGCAACCAATCGAACTACCGGCGTGACTGTGACCACCAAGGCTGGCTCCATCACAACCAATAACGCCAGTTTGGCCGCTGAAGCTGCCGCTTCGTTTGTGGTTACTTGCCCTGGCGTTGCTGTGGGTGATGTAGTGCTGGTGTGCCAGCGTTCCGGCGCAGTGGGTGTTTTGACCACGGTGGAAGTCATCGCGGTTGCGGCGGGTAGCTTTACCATTGCCGTGATGAACAACAACCCAGCAGGCGGCACCGCCGAGACTGGGGCCCTGATTCTGAACTATGCCGTGATTCAGGCCCGGGTTTAATCTGCAATGAACTTCCTGAGCCTGGTTCAACGGGCCGCATCTGAATGCGGGGCTGCAAATGTCCCTCAATCTGTCCTAGGGCAGACTGGGGAGGCTTTGCGGTTTGTCAACTGGGTGAATGAGGCATGGAACGATATTCAATCCAGCCATCAGGATTGGCTATGGCTCAGAAGTTCCACATCATTTGCTTTGACTCAAGGACAAGCAATTTACACTCCCGTTGAATGCGGCATATCATCAGGTAATTTTGGTGATTGGGACAGGGAAACATTTCGATATTACACAACGGCATCAGGCTTGCCAACTGAGATGTTTGTTGGGTACATGGACTATGACAAGTGGCGCGATATCTACCAGTTCGGATCACAACGTGATGTTGAATCACAGCCAATCCATGCCACGATCACCCCGGATAAGTCGCTTGGCATGGGGCCATCTCCAGCCGCAGGGTACACATTCAGCGCGGACTACTACCTTGCTCCAAGCTACATGGCAGCGAATGCTGATATTCCGCTGTTGCCAACTCAGTTCCATTTGCTGATTGTCTACGGCGCAATGATGTCTTACGCTGCTTTTGAATCTGCTCAAGAGGTGTATCAGCGCGGCGAAAAGAAATACAAAGAAGTGATGCAAAAGCTTATTGTCGATCAATTGCCTGAATTGATGGTCGGAGATGCTTTGACATGAGTCAGATAAAAATGGCTCCCGTGCAATATGACAACATCGAGTTGCGCGGCGGCTTGGATCTGATCACGCCTACATTGTCCATGAAGTCCGGCGCATGTCGGACATCTTTGAATTTTGAATGCCTGGACTTTGGAGGTTATGGACGCATTGACGGGTACGAGCGCTTCAGTGGTGAGCATGCGCCATCGGATGCGGCTTATGCTGTGCTGTACATCAGCGAGTTTGTGAATACTCCCGCACTTGGCGACACGATCACAAATGAAGCCGCAATACCGACCGGGGTTGTTATCGCTATTGGTCTGAATTATGTGGTCTACACCAAGGAATCAGGTGCTTTTTCCGTTGATGACGTTTTGTTTGTCGGCGCAACGGAAATAGGAACGGTCATCGAGCCTACAGATGTCGTATCTGCTGCTCTGAATGCCGAATACACAGGACTCGCCGCCGACAATTACCGTGCTGACATTTCCGCCCCTGTGGGTGATGGCCCGATACGGGGTGGCTTCCTCTACAACGATCTGGTTTATTGTGTAAAAGATAACGTAGGGGCCACGGCCTCCAATCTGTGGAAGCAAAGCGGCGCAGGATGGGTGCAAATAAATCTCCTGAATGAGGTAACATTTACTGTTGGGGCAGTGGCGATCCCTGCAGATGGCGCAACTTTGACGCAGGGGGGGGTTACAGCAGTCGTCTCGCGTGTTATCAAGCAGTCAGGCGCTTGGACTGGTGATGCGGCGGGGAGATTCATTATTGCCAACCCGACCGGCGGGAACTTCGCGGCAGGCGCAGCGACTCTGACGGGCGGCGCTACCGTCATACTGAGCGGTATTCAAACAGCCATCACCCTTTTGCCTGGCGGACGGGGTGAATATGTGCAAGCCAACTTTTTTGGGCAGCAGGAATCAGACCGGATTTACTACTGCGACGGTGTTAATCGGATATTTGAGTTTGACGGAACTACAGTCGCTCCACTCAGTACCGGAACAGTTCCAGACCAGCCCAAGTACATCGCAGCGCTGAAAAACCATCTATGGTTTGCAGTGGGTAGTTCAATCATCAGTTCTGGTATCGGCGACCCTTACAACTACACAGCGATTGGTGGCGCTTCGGAGATTGCTTGCGGCGACACCGTGACGGGATTTGTTCTCCAGCCTGGGTCACAAGCAACTGGAGCAATGGCGGTTTTCTGCCGTAATCTGACCTCTGTTTTGTATGGAACATCAGCAGCAGACTGGAATCTGGTTACTTACAATACAGGTACAGGCGCGCTTGACCATACCGGGCAGAATCTAAGTCAGACCTATGTGATGGATGACCGAGGCGTTTACTCACTATCAGCAAGTTTGAACTTTGGCAATCTGGATCAGGCATCATTGACCAATCTGATACGCACGTTTATTGCGGACAGACGCACAAAGGTTAAAGCATCGAGTATTGCCCGAGACAAGAGCCAATACCGGATATTTTTTAATGATGGTTTTGGTCTTTACCTCACGATTGTCAATAATGAATTCATCGGCGTCATGCCAGTGTATTACCCGACCTATGTTAATTGCACATGGGAAGGAACTTTGAGCACCGGAGAGTTGGTTAAATTCTTTGGAGGTGCAGATGGGCATGTTTACCAAACTGATGTGGGGACTTCATTCGATGGTGAAGATATCGGGGCATACTTCCAGCTTAATTGGGCATCAGCGAGGAATTCGCGCATATTGAAGCGTTACCGAAGGGCTTCAATTGAAATGTCGGGCAGTGCTTATTGCTCCATTAATTTCGCATATTCTTTGGGGTATGGGGCAGCAGATCCGATGCAGCCATATCCAGTGAATTATGATTCGCCTTTCACCCCGACCTATTGGGATTCTTTTACTTGGGATTCTTTTACTTGGGATGGGCGGACGCTTTTCCCCACCGAATGCGAAATGGCGGGGACGGCTGAAAATGTGCAATTGACAATCTCGTCAAGTTCCAAATATTTTGCAGCGTTCAATGTGAACAGTATTATTGTTCACTACACTCAAAGGCGAGGAGTTAGATAATGCCAGATTGGTATGAACACGGTGGTTACCCAAGTACCGGAGCACCCGGAGTTTCCGTCTCCCAACGTCAGGAATGGGCGTCCGTCAGCGACTCATTTGCCAAGCTACCGGCATTGACTGGAACAGGCGGCAAGGCATGGAGAACAAAAGAAGATGAGACGCGCGCCGAATCATTCGACGCAGCTGATCTAGCCACTTCAAATGTTTTTGCTGGCAATCAATCATCTTTGCCTGTTTCATTGACAAGCAGCACAACCATCGCAACGAATGCCGCATTATCTAATAACTTCAAAGTGACATTGGCTCACAACACTACATTTGCCAACCCTACAAATATGACTGATGGCATGGTGCTAAATTACAAAATAAAGCAGGATGCCACAGGGAATAGAACAGCAGTATTTGGTAGTAAGTGGAACTTCGGAGCTGCCGGTGTTCCTTTGCTGGGAACTACGGCAGGCTCCATAGATTTTATTTCGGCTTATTACGATGCCGATGATGATGTCTTGCTGGCATCGTTTCGGGGGTCTTAATGTTTACATGTGGCCCGGCATTTTTTAATCGCTCGGAAGACGCAGAAGGCATTGCATCTGGCGGTGTAACGTACGTTGATGGCGATTACATGGTGCATGTGTTTAATGAAACCAGCATATTCCGCGTATTTGAACCAGACATTGTTTTTGAGTGGTTGATTGTCGGGGGTGGAGGTGCTGGCGGTGGCTACTTCGGCGGCGGCGGTGGTGGTGGTGGCGTGGTCTATGAAGCCACTGGTGCGCTGGCCGTGGGCGGGCACCCTGTAATTGTTGGTGGCGGCGGTGTCACTTACCCGGAAACAGAAGGCGGAACTCCCGGTGGTAATTCAAGTTTGGACGCATACGTAGCCGATGGCGGCGGCGCGGGAGGCGTGGGTGGAGAAGTCCTGAATGCCAACCCAGCCACTGATGGCGGGTCTGGCGGCGGCGGAGCCAGTAGTACGCCCGCATTAGACCCTGGTGTTGGTACTTTAGGCCAAGGAAATGATGGTGGAACAGGTGGCCCAGCATCTGGGGATTTCAATAGCGCTGGCGGTGGTGGTGCAAATGCTGTTGGATCAGACTCCGATGCAAGCAATCGGGGCAATGGCGGCGATGGCCTGCCATTCAGTATCACGGGCACTTCCGTGACCTATGCGGGCGGTGGTGGCGGGGGCGGTGGCTCAGTCGATGGCGGTGCTGGTGGAACAGGCGGCGGTGGTGCCGGTGGATTGGGCGATGCAAGCAACGGGCTTGTCATCACAAACGCTGTAGCCGGGACTGCTGGCTTGGGCGGTGGTGGGGGTGGTGGTGGTGTGGGTGTTGGAACGCCCGGACTTGCTGCGGTAGGCGGCAAAGGCGTTGTCATTATTCGTTATAGATTCCAAGAAACGCCACCTCAAGAAATAATAGTTATTGACCTATTCAATGGCAGCGGCAGTGCAGAAGGACGCATGCCTGACGATGGTTATCCGGGCGTTGAGTGGCATCAAAGTGCTGACCCAATCGAAACCACTGTTGTTGATGGCAAGTGCACGGGCACTGATACGGGTGTAGCCACAGAAGTCACCTACGAGCCTGGGGTTGTAGGTAATTTTGAAAGTGTAGAGGCCACATTCAACGTCATCAATGAGGGTAATGCAGGAAGTTTTTACTCTATTTCCAAGTCAACCATTTCCATGGATGACGGCATGGGGACAACACTGTCTTGTGGCGCTGAAATTTATGGCGACTTCGGTTTGGTGACTCATTTGCGCGGGTTTATCACCTTGACTGGTGAAGCCACGGTTTATGGGGCCGATCAATTGCCTACCGTCACCATAGGGGAGATTTTCAACTTCAGGCTTCAGATTGCTGACGGCGTCCAGAAAGTGTTTTTAAACGACGTAGAGATTGCCTCTGCAGCATTCTCGCAAACTATAATTAGTCTGATCCCAAGCGTCAGTTTCACCGTTACTGGCGGAGCTTGGTCTTTGCTTGATGTGAATGCTGAAGGAGTTTTGCCGCCATGATTGCCATCAAAACAGAAATATTCATTGCCCATCTGGTGGTTTTCTTGTGATTGGTTTCTCCTAATGAGTAGATTTATTCTGACAATCTTGCTATGCCTGCACATGATGATGCCACTTATCGCCAAGGCGGAAACAATTCTCAAAAATCCTCTGAGTTATTCTCTTCGGGAATACGGGGTGGTTCTCGGGATTGCGTTGCTCGGCGGGCTGGCAAGTTGGTATGCAAAGGTGCAGCGGGGAGAATTGCAAGTGCTTAGTATTGCGTCACTCATCGGCGAATTAGCCATCAGCGCTTTTGTTGGGCTCTTGGCATTTTGGTTGTGCGAATACCTTAACTTTGCACCACTCCTGACGGCTGCGATTGTCGGCATGTCAGGCCATGCAGGAGCCAAGGCAATCAGTAGGCTAGAGGCTTTTGGGTTGCAACTGGCTGAAAAGAAGCTTGGCATCGAAAACAAGAAAGACGCTTCGTGAAGTGGCTTGACAACACGCTGATAAGCGGCCCTTTTCTGACGCTGGTTTTAAGCCAGAAGGAATGCGACAAGGCGTTTACCCATTGCGGTATCCCAAAAGAAGACTGGTGCCCATGGGTCAAGACGGCCCACTCAGACGCCACGCTTCACATTCTGAACAACACGAATGGGCGACTCTGCTGCATCGTGGCGATGCGAGTTAAGGAAGGGGTAACCGGGGTGCAAATCGCTGGATTGCTGGTTCATGAGGCTGTTCACGTATGGCAGGCATTCAGAGACAGGATAGGCGAAACCAGCCCGTCAAGCGAGTTTGAGGCTTACTCAATTCAAACAATCTCGCAAACGCTGATGGAAGAATATTCACGAAGGATTGCCCTATGAAATACCTTTTTCTCGCTCTTTTGCTGACTGGCTGCGCAAATATCAAAGGTGTTGAAATCACCGACGATGAACGTAAAGCCTGTGGAAAGGTTTCCTGTTCAGTTTGGACTGAAACTGAACTTTCACGATTGGCAAGGAAGTTTTTTCAGGACGGGTATAAAGCAGGAAAGGCCAGCATATGACGCTCGCTGGCTACATCGAGCAAGCCTACATTCCGGCTATTGCCATTGGCATGTTCATCGGGGTAATCACAGGAATTTGCATCCATTGGATGCTGACGAACTAAAGGGCATGTATGGCCGGACTTCACGACACATTTAACAACGTAATCAGCGCAAACCAGCCATCACAAGTCACACAGCAGACCGCACCATCTGCCGCGTCAGCGCCAGCTCCTACAGGGTTAATTAACACCCCGGCTGCAGCGGTAGCGGCTGGCCCTGCAAACACGTACACCGGAGCGCAGACAGATGCCGCGAAATGGGACGTTGCACCGAATCAGACTGTACAAAGCCAAGTCCAAAGCATCATCGACAAAAACTCTCCATTGATGCAGCAGGCCGAAACTCGCGCATTGCAGAAGACAAACGCCCGTGGCTTGCTGAATAGCAGTATCGCAGTAGGTGCAGGACAAGGTGCCGTACTGGATGCCGCTACGCCCATCGCCACAACTGACGCACAGACGTATGCAAACGCTGCGCAAACCAACACAGCCAACACGCAGCAAGCCAACCTGGCCAATCAAAACTCGACAAACACGGCGGGCCAATTCAATGCAGGGGCAAATAATGCGGTCAACCTGCAAAACAGCCAACTTCAGACCAATGTAAATCTGAATAACGCCAGCGAAGCAAACAAAGCATCGCAGTTTGAAATGGCGAACACGGCAGACATGAATAAGTTCAACGCAGCCCAAGCGAATGACATGGCGAAAACAGCACTACTGAATGATGCAGACGTCGCCAAATTCAATGCATCCGAGTCAAACGCGCTGAAAAAGCTGAACATTGACGCAGGGACGCGCCTTGAACTGGCGAATATCGAGGCCGGGTACAAAACCCTGATGCAAAGCTCTGCCGGGGCATCCGACCTGTATAAACAGATGCTTGTCAATGTGACGAATATCAGCAGCAACAAGGATATGGACGAAGCCGCAAAGACCCAAGCCATCAACAATCAATTGGCCTATCTGAATGCAGGGCTGGGCGTTATTGGCAAGATGGGGAATCTTGATTTGGGTGACTTGCTTGAATTTGGTGGCCCAGAAGCGCCTGCACCTGGCACAATTCCCGTGCCCGGAACAGCACCGGTAACCGGCGTTGCGGCACCGCCAGCGGCACAAGACACATCGACCCTGCCGTGGACACCGCAGTCAGACTTCACCCCAACACCACAACAAGTGGCGCAATGGAACGCACTGCAACAAAGTAACGGCAGTTAAAAATGCAGACTGACATTGATCTTGTCTGTGAAATGCTCTGGCGTCAGGAAAGTAGTTTCATTTTTCTGACAAAAGATCAGTACATAGCCGGGGTCAAGTTATTTGAATTTGACATCGTTCGTTCAAATGATGGCGGTATCAGTGGCGTTTTTCTTGTATCTGGCCCAGAGTTCCATTTTGCCAAGTTTAATAACGAACCCGCAAGCCGGGATATTCTGAGAAAATACCCTGGCGAGTTGATTGAAAAGTTTGGCTATGCGCAAACCACGACGCCAAAAACGGATGTCAGGCAGCAAAGGTTTAATGAAAGACTTGGATTCTACAAATACAGCGAGACAGATATGGATATCGTGTACCGCATTAAAAAATCAAAAGTGAAGGAAAGAATATGCCAGTAGTCGCAGTCGCCGCAGCCGTGTTTTCAGGCATTGAAATCGCCACAGTTGGGCTTGCCGCTATGTCGGCATTTGAGGTTGTCGCGGCAGTCGGTGCCATCGCGTCAGGAATCGGCGCCGTGACTGGTAATGAAACACTGATGAAAGTCGGAGGCTTGGCCTCATTGGCTGGCGGTGTTGGTTCCATCGCATCCGGCAAAGGGCTATTTGGTATGGGTGCCGCAGAATCCGGGGTGAATGGCGCTGACCTCATGAGCGACCAATTCACAGCATCTGGCGCGACTGGTGCGGGTGGATTCTCTGGCGCAAGCCTTCCCGCAAGTCCTATAACTGGAGTTGCTACGCCTGACGCCGTAACTTCGACCACAAGCCCCGCAGCAGAGGCCGCAGTTACACCAATGGATGCGGCTGGGACTACCGCTTCGCCAATCACTGCGCCATCGCCCATAGCGGGACAACAAACCGGTCTACTGAATCAGCCGACTGGTGCAGCGCCTGCCGATCTTGGTTTGCCGTCTGAAACCCTCACCCCAGGCGCGTCGCCTGCTTTGAGCGCCGCCAAAGATTCCCAACTTGCCAATCAACAGTTGGGCGCTAATGCTCTTGGCGGGTATCGCCCAACATCGGCAACTGCGTCAGGTGGAATTTTTGACAAACTCAAGGACTTTGGCAAATTTGCGAAGGACAACAAAGAGCTTGTTTCTCTTGGCGGGAACTTCGTTGGCGGGCTGTTTGATAAAAACAAAGCTGCACAAACCGAGCTTTACAATGCCCGGACAGCAAGCGAAATTCTGCAAGCCGACATTGCCAGGCAGCAGCAGTCAAACGCCAATGCAGTGCCGAACATGCAAAACCTGAAAGTAAGCAACAAAAACATCTTCCCATCCGGCGCGCCGACATACACCCCGCCGCGTGTTGGGCTGATTAACTCTGTAGGACGGTAATCCATGGCGCAAGAAAACGACATCATCAAAAAGGCCGAGGCATCCATTGATCAGAAGGTGAAGCCTGCCGACAAAGAGGCTTATAACAAAATCGTCATTGCCGGGATGAAAGTGATGTTTTCCAAGGAAATGAATGGCGAACTGCTCGACGGTTTGCGCCAATCACAAGACCCGGCGATCACCGCAGCAGAAGGCATCATTGGCATTCTTGGCCTGTTGTACAAACAAAGCCGCAACACCATGCCGATTGTTCCCATGATGATGGCCGGCATGTCGCTATTGCTGCAAGGGCTGGA
This sequence comes from Pseudomonadota bacterium, assembly GCA_040384925.1. Classification (GTDB taxonomy): domain Bacteria; phylum Pseudomonadota; class Gammaproteobacteria; order Burkholderiales; family Burkholderiaceae_C; genus Polaromonas. The sequence continues at coordinate 26,450 of JAZKIK010000258.1, forward strand.
GTTTGCAGAGCAGGCCGGAATCATGCAAGTGACCCCGCAAACCATCGACGTAGCCACGCAGCACTACATTGAAAGCCTGTTGACCAAGCTGGGAATCACGCAAGAAAAGCTCGGCGGCATGCTGGAGAAAATAGGCCCCATGGTCCAACAAAGCGGCCAGACTGCACAAGGGGCTTGATATGGGCCTCTTGAATGGACTTTCTCAAGCCGTATCGGGCACTGGCTACGCTGCCGGTGAGATGTACGGCAAGATGGCGCTCGAAGATCAGCGTGCTCAGGTCGAACTTGAAAAACAGTCGCGCCTTGCAGAGCTTCAAGGCAACAAGCAAAAAGAGGTTGCCAAGTACACCGAAGACCTGAAAAATGAGCCATTGAACCGATTTGGCAAGGCCGCACAAGCTATGGCTGGGTCTGGCGTACCACTTGAAGCCGCTCCGGTCAAAGCATTCAGCGGCGTTAAGCCCGATAGAAGCAAGTTCGGCATGACTGGCGATATCAATAAGGCCAGGGGGCTGATCAATGCCATCGCAGACCCAACTTACCGCGCCGAAGCGACTGCACAACTTGACCAACAAATCAAGGATGATGAAGCTGCGGCGCAAGAAGGTGTGAAGGGTAAAATGCGATCAAGGACGAGCGATGAAGCATTTGACGCTGCGCTTGCGAAGTTAAAGATTGAAGACCCGGTAGCTTATGCTGCCGCAAAACCTCTGTCTGCCGACAAAACGCTTGCAGTTCCAGAAGGTACGACCATCATTGACCAGAAGACCGGCAGGCCGATTTTCAGTAGTTCGGGCGTGAAAGAGGCGCGTGAGTCTGAGCGCGAAGACCGAAGGGACGCACGGCAGGCCGAACTTGAAGCAGGACGCGACCGCCGACAACTCCAAGCACTGGCGGCGGCAGAAGCGCGGGCCATTTTGGCATCAACCGGCAAAACACCATCTGGCTACAAGCAGACGGAAGGCGGCGAACTCACATTTATTCCAGGTGGCCCAGCAGACCCAAGCACGAAAGAAAAACCTCTGCCTGCATCAGCCGCTAAAGCCCTGCTCGAAAATCAGCAGAATGTCCGTCGCGCCGAGATTGCGTTGGGGCTTGTCCAAGGCAGTACCGTAAATGGCGCAAAAGGCGACAAATCAGCGACTGGTGCAAAAGGCTGGTTGCCAAATCAACTGCTAAACCGGGTTGACCCTGAAGGTGTAGATACTCGTGCCGCTATCGCTGACCTTGGCAGCTTGGTGGTTCACGAACGGTCTGGCGCTGCAGTCACGGCTTCTGAATTCCCGCGACTTGCCCCATTTATCCCGACAGAGAAAGATGACGCGCCGACAGTTCAGAAAAAGCTCAAACTGTTCGTTGACAACTACAAATCCATCATTGACGATGCCGCCGAGTTTTACAAGGCGTCAGGTTACAAGGTGCCAGTTGATTCGTTCAAGCCGCCGAAGATAATTGAGCCTGCGGGACAAAAGCCAGCAATAAGCCTGCCTAGCGGTTGGTCAGTGAAAAAGGTTGAATAAATGGCAACTTTTGAATTTACATCCCCAGAAGGCAAAAAATACCAAGTAGATGGGCCTGAAGGCGCTACAGAGGCGCAAGCTTTTCAAGTATTACAGAAGCAACTCACGGGTGCCGAACCGGCATCTGTTGATGAGAAATCGAAATCAGGCAGTTCTGGCGGTAACGTGGAGCAATTGCTTGAATCGAAACGATCCAGAATTGATGAACTCACCCGACAACTTGGCTTGACGGTGCGCGCTGGTGTCGGTGGTGCTCTGTCACTTCCTGCAATGGCGGCTGATGCAGTAACAGCACCTATCAATGCTGGCTTGGGCCTTTACGACAAGCTAACCGGCGCACAAGAAAACGGTTACCGCATTCCAAGACAAGGCGAAGCGTTAAACAACGTCATGACCGCTGCTGGCTTGCCTGTGCCTGAAAACGCCACTGAGCGAGTCGTACAGGACGTTGCTGGCGGCATGGCTGGGGCTGGCGGCATGGTGAAGGCAAGCGAAGCTTTGGCGAAGGGCGGAACAGGGATTGTGAGGGGAATTGGTGAGGCGCTGGCCGCTGGGCCAAAACTTCAAGCAGGCAGCGCGGCGGCTGGCGCTGGTGCGTCAGGCATTACCCGCGAAAGTGGGGGCAGTACGGGCGCGCAAGTCGCAGCAGGACTGGCCGGGGCACTCGCTCCGGGATTCGCGGGCACTGCGGCAAAGGGTGCTGCCCGCGCTCTTTTGCGTGGCGGTGAGGCTGGCCGTGCCAAAGTTGCTGAAAACATCGAGCTTTTCAAAGACGCCGCAAACACCACGCCAACACTCGGACAAGCCACAGAAGGCCGCTGGCAACAGGCTGTAGAGTCTCTGATGTCGAAATTCCCCGGCAGTGCAGGCGTGATGGCGAAAAAGGCAGAGCAGCAACTGGACGACATGGCAAAATCCGTCAAAGCTATCAGTGACGAACTTGCGCCGGGTGCCAGTGCAGTGAATGCAGGTGAGGCCATCACAAGGGGTGTGAATTCATTCAAGGAAGCATTCAAAGACATTCAGGAAAAGCTCTACAAGCAACTTGACACCCATATCCCAAGCTCAACCCGGATAAAAGCGGATAGGACGCAGGCGATACTTTCAGATCTGAATGAAGACATTGCGGGCGCTCCAGCACTGTCAAAGTGGTTCAAAAACGCCAGAATCCAAGGCATTGAAGGCGCGCTAGAAAGCGACACTGGCGGAATAAAGTCAGTTCTAAGTCGGCCAGGCATGCAGGAAAAAGCTGATTCAATGCGCAAGCAGTTGATCGAAGAATCCCAGAATGCAAGCGCCGCGAATGAACGCCATATGGGTAATCTTCTCCAGCAGGCAGACGAATCCCGGGAGGCTAACAAACTTTGGCGGCAACAGCAGTTTGACGAGGCAGAACAAGCCGCGCAACGCAATGAGGCGCGCAAAGCCATGACCATGGGCGGCGACCGTGAGCCCGTACTGACTGCAAAAGAAATCAACGCACTTCCCGAACCTTACCCCGTCATGTCCAACAAGGACATAAAGGACATCAAACCGCCCAATGTGGTGCGGACTGAACCTGAAATACAGCAGGAGATTGATGATTTTCTGAAAACGCAAGTCGATAACAGCCTGCCATACGAAGCATTGAAGAAACTCCGTACTCTTGTTGGCCGTGAGATTGCGGATAATTCGCTTGTTTCTGACGTGCCCCGCAGCAAGTGGACGGCTTTGTACGCTGCGCTGTCTGATGATCTGGGTGATGCCGCAGTAAAAGCCGGACCACGCGCGGAAAAGGCATGGGATAGGGCGAACACCTACACCCGGCTAAACATGCAGAGACTTGAGCAACTTTCCGGCATTCTCTCGCGTGATGCGCCTGAAAAGATTTTCACATCGGCGATATCTGGAACAAGCGAAGGTGATACCGTGATTAAGCGGGTCATGAAGTCTTTGCCCGAACAGGAGCGCCGCGAAGTATCTGCCGCTGTCCTGCAGCGAATGGGGCGCGCCAAGCCAGGACAACAGAACGCAGAGGGTGATGCATTCAGCAGCGAAACCTTTTTGACCAATCTGAGCAAAATCAGCCCAACGGCAAGGACAACCCTGTTCGGTCGAGCCGGTAATGCTGAGCTTCAAGGTCGTGTGCAAGACTTGGCCGAGATGGCTGAGAACTTGCGCAAAGGCTCTAAAGTGTTCTCAAACCCTAGTGGCACGGCCCAATCCCTGACACTGAAAGACACGGCAGTAGGTGTTGGTGCCGCAGCTCTATCGGGGCAATTCGGTTTGGCCGCTGGTCTTGCATCCGTGCCTGTTGCTGCAAATCTTACAGCAAGGGCCGTCACATCGCCGGGGCTGGTCAAGTTTGCAGCGGGCAGAACTGGATTGAACGAAGGCGCTTTGCCATCAGCAGTGAATGCAATAGCGAATGCATCAGACACCATGCAGGACAATCAGGCCGCAAGTGTCGCAGCCATTGGAGCGGCGCAAACAGTCGACCAAGCAATAGAAGCGGCTGCGGCTGCATCTGGCATGAATCAGTAAAATGACATCAAATACCGCAACACATTACACCAGCCCGCACGGCCCAGATGACACCCCAAAAAGGATAACATGAAACTTATTGAAAATCCCCGCTCAGTCCTGCACCACTACACGACATGGGCGCTCGGCACAGCATCTGCTTTGCTGGGTTCATGGGCCATGTTGCCCGAAGCTGTGAAACTTGGCCTGCAACCGACTGCGCAGCCTGTCATTGATGGGCTGGCTACGGCCATTGTGATATTGGGGTTTATCGGCAAGTTTATTGAGCAAAAGCCAGAGGTTGGAGCCTGATAGATGACCAAATGGCTTTAGCGGGTTTTGGGAATAAACCACCTATCCTGCGGCCATCCTCTTACTTTTCTGGACCAGGCTGTTGTTGTTGGTACATTGTGATGTTTACATGCTTGTGTAAATGTCATTTTCTGGCCTTCAACAAGCACAATGAAGTTCGACCTCATGTTGTTGGCCTGATCAATTCGCGATACCCAATGGCAATTTTCCGGGCCGTAATTGCCGTTGTTGTCTTGGCGGTCAAGAGTCATCCCTTCGGGTCTTGGCCCCATGTCAAGAAAGAACATTTCAAATTCAGTCCATCTGGCGCAAAAAGAAATGCCTCGTCCACCGTAATTCGGCCATTCTTTAGTATTTTTGTTTGTACACCGTCTTTTCATTGCGGCCCATATCATGTATTCTGGTGTATGTAGACTTTTTCTACTTTGCCCATGTGTTGTTGCTTGCTCCCGCGAATGCTCGACTCGAAAACATCCGCAACTCACGGTAGCCCCGGCACGAAGTGCTTTCAAGAAAACACCTCGTTCTTTCCCGCAATCACAAAGACAGAGCCACTTTGAATTTTTTGTTGGCTGATCAATTTTTGACAAGACAACCAAACGGCCGAATTTTTTACCAATGGGTGACTCTATGAACTTTGGCATGTGTTTTGATAGGTTGATTTCGCATGAAGGCGGGTTTTCAGATGATCGAAATGACCCAGGAAATTGGACTGGCGGAAGGGTCGGCGTAGGTTTATTGAAGGGTACAAAATTTGGTATTGCTGCCAATACGTATGGCGACATAGACATAAAAAATCTAACCTTGGAAGAGGCGAAATCATTATACTATAGGGATTGGTGGCTCAAATGCGGAGCCGATCAACTCGACGGCGCGATTGTTTTCCAGATGTGGGACTTCGCTGTCAATGCAGGCATGTCCACGGCAAAACGTGCCCTGCAGCGAGTCGCCAGAGTGGCAGACGATGGACAGATTGGGCCGCTGACAATCCGCGCAGTCCGGGCCATGTCAACATCTGACGTCATCATGCGCTACAACGCTCAGCGGCTGCGGTATTACACCAGCCTGTCAACGTTCGGTACGTTCGGAAAGGGCTGGGTAAATCGTGTCGCTGGACAGCTTGAATACGGCGCGGAAGATTCGGAATGAACCGCCTACAGCGCATCCTATTGGCCCCGTTCGTCGCGGTCATAGAGATAGCCCTGCTAGCAGTGTTTCTGGTGGTTTGTGCCCGTGCTTTATTCGATTGGGCTGTAGAGGGGAAATCATGACCAACTTTGCAATCGGGATGCTTATAGGAATCATTGCAGGCATCTGCATTCACTGGATGCTGACTAACTGAATCTCTCAGTGTGTGGCTGATTGCAGCCCTTGGCCCGTCAGTGCAAAAACTGGCGGGCTTTTTTGATTTGGTGCCCACGGAATGGAATCGAACCTTCAACCTCACCCATACAAAAGGAGCGCTCTGCCATTAGAGCTACGCGGGCCGTGTTTATGCCTGCGTTCGTGTGGTGATCTGTGCGGTCAGAATCGAACTGACTACCCCGTGGTTCCAGGCCACGAACTCTACCAATGAGCTACGCACAGAGGTGGTCGGTCGCGGGGTGGATGGGATTTTCATGATTGGTTGGATGATACATGAATTTGGAGCGTCTTGGCAGAATCGAACTGCCGTCTTGTGCTTGGAAGGCACTTGATCTGCCACTGACCTAAAGACGCTGAAAGATTGCAAGGGCTGGAATCGAACCAACCTCACCTCCGTTAGAAGTCGCTGTAAGCCCACGCAGTTCACCGCGAATCAACTGCATGTATTCCAGCTAGCTCTGCCACTGAGCTACCTTGCAAAACTGGTGCGGGCTTTACCCTGCTTGGATGATGTTGCTAAGTCCTGACAGTTTAGGCACGTCCATCGTTTAAGACTCCAGAGGGTGTACGTCTGGGGTAACTTAGCTCATCAAGAATACAGACTGTGCGCTAGACCGGGACCACCCCAGCCTCAATCTGCATCCTTTATGACTGATGGTTGCCGGATCTGAACCCGGCTTTGACCGAACGGTTTTTGATTCAACTTGCTTACCTTCTCGCTCAGTCACTGAGCAGTCAGCGCGGATCAGACTCCGCATCAACCATCATTGAAACTGCCTTTGCACCAGATCAACCCGCCAATTTAGCCAGTCACATCCGGTGCTTCGGATGGGCGGCGGCTACTATTGCAGCCTCGCTTAGGGTCAGAAATGAAAGCAGCTTCGATGATGACTAAAAAATGATGGCAGGTGCTGATCTCCTGCTTCACCCGCAAACCATGACGGGCCTTTTGGTTGGTTCGTGCATCAGCCTGCACATTCATCAAGCCTTAATTCTACGGCAATTAAACCGAACACAACCGACTATTTGCAAATAAATTCAGACCTTCACGCAAATATCAATCGGCACATCAAAGCCGTACTGATAGGTAACGATGTACGTCTTGCCGTCAAGCTCAAAGTGCCGGTCATAGCAGTGTGTACCCAAGTCTTCATTAACTGGCGTCAGTGGCGACAACAGCTCAAGCAGTGTGGGCCATTGGTGTTCTGGGACTGCTCTGGTCATGGCTTGGCTCCTTGTGCCTGTTCCCTGGCCAGCGCCAACAATCGCGGGTCAGCTTTGGTTAAAACGTCCAGTAGCAACCGCTTTTCTTCCAGATACGTCACCGCAAACTTTGGGTCATGCATGACGATGCTGGATGTGTTGCTGATAAGGTCGGCGCATTTGATGGATTGAATCCATGAGGAACAATCAGCCAGCCGTGCGCGTGACAAAGCTTTGCGCTCGGCCCGATTCCCGGTCTCCATGTCTGATAGCCCAGAAACTCCACAAGCCACCTGATTGCCGAACTTGTCGCTGATTTCCTGCAGAGAAACGCCGCAATCCTCGACGCAATCGTGAAGCCATGCTGTTGCCAGCATCACGCCGGGCGATACCACGAACTGCTGGCCTGTGATGGTTGAGACAATCCCCGCAACTTCGGCCAGATGGTCTGTGTACGGATTGCCCGTGTACTTGCGGACTTGGTTCTTGTGCGCTTCACGGGCGAACATCATTGCTTCAAACGATAGTGACATTGGCGGCTCCTTGTGCATTGGGTGGCGCTATCATTTTTGAGTTATCCGGAACCACAGGTAAAGGCTTCCAGAGGGTTGCGTCTGTTATGCCGTCATCCCAGTCAATGCAGCATTCCCGCGCATCCGGGTAGAGCCGACCCTGAAACCACGACACTTGAATGACCACGCCACGGCGCAGCACCAGGAACGGCTGAGCCTCACTGGTCGGCGCGGTGGAAATATCAAGCCAGCCATCACCCTGCGCACGTACAGCCGATTCAATGGCTCGGGCAAATTCTGTAATTCGCTGCCCGCGCGGCACCCTTGACCAGACTTTCCGATATGCCGCGTCGATCTGCTCATCAGTCAGCGGCTGGCCTGCCTCACTGGTTACGCTTGCCCGGATGAATTTAATCGCATCGTCAAGGGCTTTGGTCAAAATGCGGGGATGAAGCATTGGGCCTTCATTGTTGCTTTGACGCCATTTCTGGTGCCATTCCAGCGTGTCGGCTATGGCCAGCAGGTCTTTGGTTGGGTCGCTCATGCTTCAATTTCCTTTTTGCCGTATTGAGATTCCCAGACAGGTGTAAAGAGCTTAGTTCTTGTTTCCGCATCCAAGTGGCCTGGGTAAACCACCTCAAATCCAGTGTTCCAAAATTTCCCCTTCTTGTCCGTGCATTTGGCCCAATGACTGCGGTGTGTGATGCCGTATTTGTTGGTGTTGGCTTTGACTTCATAGGCCACAAAAAAGCAATGCAGGCTAGGGTTTGAGTCACCTGCACAGATGTTGGTCACTGGGTCGCCAAAGGTCAGCGCCTTCATGCGCTCAATTGAGGCTTCATGGATTGTTTCCCGGTCGGTCATTTCAATCCCTTCAAAAGCATTCTGGCAACTCGCTTCACCCAACGCTGATAAAACTCAGTCTTGTGTGCCCAACATGTGTAGCCATCTTCCAGCATCGCGCCGTTACGTTGATATCCAGGGTCTTGGCACTCGCAGCGGTTTGCGTAATGCAGCTTGTGCATGGCCTGAGCTTCTTTCTTGGCCGCAGTCTCAGCAGTCAGCCAGCGCCGACCACCTCCACGGTAAACGGTTGTGGTTTCTGCGGTTATCACGCTGCCCCCTTTGATTGAATGGCTGCCATGCGGCTTTTAAATTGAATCTGCTCCGTTACTGCCAACTGAACCGCGTCTGGCACTTCAACGGATTCTCCATGTCTCGACATCACGTAACAGCGCATTGCTGCTGTCAATGGTGTTGGTCCAGTCGCTTGATGATTTCCATTTCGTTTCCGAGCGCCCCAGCCGCCACCTTGATAATGATCGAATGGGTTGAGGATGCTGATGCACTCGCGCTCGATGATGGGCCCGGCTAATTCCCAAACATCTGTATACGCTAAAGTTTCACATCTGCTAATTCCGTCGCTATGACGGCGTTCAAACCATGGCTTATTCCCAAACCAATTAGTTGGTTCGGTTCTAAAAACCCAGCCTTCGGCTGTCGCCACGGCCCAATCAAGCGCTTGTTCCATGAGTTCAGATGTTTTCATGCTGCACCGCCTTTGGCTTGTATGGCTGCACGGACTTTTTTGCGCAAATCGCTGGAATCGTCTGACTCGCCCTCGTTTTCCACGGGGTTTGCAAAGAACAGGTGTTTTGACCCGTAAACCATAGGCTCCCGGACTTCGACCAGTCTTAATTCAAGCCAGTCCAGCAATTCGGCATCGCGGCTATCCGCATCCCGTGTATCACTCTTGATCAAATTGATCTCTGACAACAGGCCGCGCAAGCTGCTCAATTTCACTGGCTCTGCTTGCGCTACAGGTGCAACCCAGTCGGCATACTCCTCGCGCTGGTGCTGGTCGCTCATGTCGCGGACTTGTTTGTCTGTCAGGCGCGGCTGGGCTATCTGGTTATGGCTGGATGGCTGGGCAGCAAGAGCGGCACGCAACCCAATTTCAGCCAGCGTACGCTTTTCTTCTGGCTTGCAGTATTCATCCTTATTCCACCAGATTTCAAACTGCTCATCAGACCACTCGTAACAACTTGTCACGTCACGCTCCATCGCTCGGGCAGCGGCTTCAATCATGTTTGGTGTCACATTGATAGGCAGTGCAGATTCAGTCGTCTGGGATGGTGGCGTAGGGGCGGCGCTGAGCATGGCTTTAAGCTCGGCAAGGTCATTGCCGCACCGGGCATGGGCGTTTTTGAACGCATCGCCCTCAGTGCCGGAGTAGTAGAAGGGTGGGACGGCTTGCATGGAATAGTTATGCGCCAGCGTGCTAAAACCCCTCAAAAATTCAACCGGAACCCACTGCCATCCGGGTATCGCCTGCACTGGCACAGCCTGAGCTTGGTAATCACCGTTTGGCTCAAGAACCCGCTTGAGCGCACCAATGACCTGCAAGACTTCCGGGTATGCATCGCCCAGCTTTTCGCGCCCGCCTTGCTTGATGGCTTCCAGAACTCTTACGCACCAGTCGATGCGCAGTGTGTCGCTGCTTACATCAGGCACAGCCTGAGCCACTGGAGCGCGACTTGCTTCTATGCGCTCAAAAACATCGCTGGTGCAAAAGTAGCCGCTACCAAATTCAGGATGGCTGTGTTCTACAAAATCTGCCTTGCTGGCTGGTTTGGTGTTGTCGTTCATGCCCATATTCCTTTGTTCGTTCTTTTTATGCATATTGGCTCGGTACCCATGCGACTGGTCATCCTCCATTCAACCGCCCGAACTCGATAGCCAGCAGTGAAGGCTGATGCGGCCTGCATGGCTGGGTCTTCCGATGCATCCAAGTCAACAGCATCTACCAAGAAAGTTAGAGTTGTCCGCTTCGGTGGTACTTTTTTGCTTGTTCCACGATAGGCGTCCACAGTCACTTTAAAAATTGGCATATTTCCTCCTTTGATGGGATCTACTCGGATTTTCCTTGCTCACTTCGCACCCCCTGCCGCAATAACTGCAAGTACCTCAACAACGTCGCTGTACTTGATGTAATCACCGTCAGGCCAAAATTCCATGCGGACACGGCCTTCGTCAAGCCATTCAGGGTCATACCTTTTGAGCGCCTGGATTGCTGGTGCAATTTGTTTTGTCAGATGCTCAGCCAGCGCTTTCTCAGCGATGCGGGCAGCAAAGGTTTCGATTTCATCTTCAGTTGCACAAAAAACTGTATACGGGATGCCGCTATTTCCACCGGCCCGCAACTCAGGCTCTGCACCGCAGTCCCGAAATAGGTTTGTAATTTCGTGGCTCATGTCGCATCCTTTGCGGCCATGGCTGCGAGTTGTTCTTTTTTCCAGACAAAGAATTCCTCAAAACATCCGATCGCCATTGCGGCATCGCTGTAGTCGTCTTCAAAATCACCAGTGAAGTAGCTCCTGATGATGTCCTTGGCCTTCATCATGTCGGGGATTGGTATGTCGCCCAAATCAACTTCGATGCCGTTCTTCACGCCTACTAACCGGCATGTTTCTACCGCCACAGGCAGCACATCAGCCTTCTGCGCGACTGGCTCGGTAAGGCGTTCTGCATTTTCAAAAATCGCGGCCAGATTTTTCGTCGCCGTCTCGCGGTCTGCTACGCGCTGTTCTGGCGTGCGATTGGCAAAGTCGTCAGCGTCGTGACCATGAGCCATCGCATAAAGTGTCTTCATGCGCAGTACCAGCGTGTTCAAAGCAACCCCTTTGCGGATGGTGACATTACCCACAGTCACATCGCACGGCAGCGGCGTATCTAGCGGGTCGGCCTGCTCAAATGGCGCAGCCTGTGCAATCTGGGCGGGTGGCGCAGGCTCTGCTGACTGGCTGGGTTGAACGGGGGCGGCGCTTATCATGGACTGGAAGTATTTTTCGTAATTAAGCAGGTCACGCATTTGGCCGAAGTGGTTAAATTGGACTGTGGTTTCGCCTCGGGCCAACGCATTGCGCACTGGGGTAAGTGTGTCCACCCTGTGCAATATTTGGTCAGTCGCCTGCTGTGTTAGATAAACTTTGCTGCCGATAGGCGGTGCCCCGTCAATCCAGTGAACCTCAGGGCGTATCCCAAACCCTTTTATAACAATGCCCGCGTGTGTGTTTGGCAGCGGTATCGCCTGCACAAGTGGCGCAGGGGATGCGGCAACCCGGCCAGCGGCGATGCTTGAAACCAGTTTACGCATGGAGTCCATGTTGGACATATCAAAGCCGCCAGGGTAGCCATCTGGGTCTTCATCGGCATCAATCCAGTTCACGCCCGCCGCGTTGCACAGCGTTTTGATTTCTTCATCACTCACTGGCGCGGCCAGGGTCTTATCGTCGATCATGGTGTTTCCTTTTGAATAACTTTCAATTCAGGATGCGATGCAAGAAAGTGCTTAAGCATCGCAAGCACCGTCCCTTTGTTTGCATCGGTGGCGAACCAGTACAGCCTTGCGCAGGCGTTGCACAGGTCATCGTCGGTTATGAGGTCTTCGGTGTTTGTTGTCATGGCGCTATCTTGCTGGGTGAAACTTACGCGGGGCTGACTTACAAATCAGAGATATCTCGACTGATTGCGGACCAGTTCACGCGCAGCACCCGCCAGCGCGTTGTTTATTTTGCTTTCGAGGTCTTTATAGCCTCGATTGCTGTCGGCAAACACCTTGGCAGCGGCTGCGGCCAAAACTGAATCAATCCGCTTATCATCAACTCGCTCAAACTTTTTCCCAAGAATGTTATCAATCTTGGCCTCGATGGCATTGTTAGCCATTTCCGCGATAGCTTGACTTACCTTCTGGTCGACTGCGTTACGCAGATCTTCATCATTCAGTTCAATTACGATTTTCATAAATATTCCTTGTTAAAACCCAAATTCTCCACGCCAGACTTACACAGCACTTACAGCGAGACAACCTCAACATCGTGAGGAAGTTTCCGTCCTGCAAGAATCGCTTGTATGCGCTGCTCTGTCGCCATGTGGCAGGAGATAATCAAGCGCTCGGGAAGTTGCCTTAAAACCTGCTCGTAGTCATGCAGAACTGCCCTGATTGCTGCAATGCCTGGGCCGTCAAGCCGAATCTGCTTACCTGCTAGGTGACGTTTTCCGGCCAATGCAAGAGCGGTGATTCCATCCATCAGTAGGCCGCTTTCGTCAACGATGTGGCCTTTTGTTTGCAGCGTTTCCATCAGGTTCACAGCGTCGGAACAGATTTTCCAATCCTCTGTTGACGGTGACTCTGCCGACTCGATATCGGCCAAACCCTGCCACATTTTTGTTAGCTGATTGCGCCACTTTGTTTCAGGCATTGGGTTAATCGGGTCTGCAAGCATCACATCCCAATGTGTGTAATGCGTCTTTGGGCGTTTGGGCTTCATGCCGAAAACCCAGCCCGCAAAGCGCTCAGATGATTCTCCAGTGCTTCGCAGATTTTGGGGAAGTCGGATTCGTGGTAGAGACATTCCGCATTTGCTGGAGGAAAGCCCAAGTCCCGCAAGTCATTGATCGTGATGGTCACATGCCTCAGTCGGTAATTTATTTTTCCCAGGCTTAGGCTGGGCGGTGTGTCAATAGGCTGGGGTGCAGTCTTCCGCACAATCGCATGATGATGGGCGGCAGGCTTGATTTCGGCATCCACAACGCCATCCGCCACATCTTGCGTCGTGAGTGGCTGAGGCTGATAGCTGACAAAAGCGGCGGCGGCAGCTTGCTTTGCAGCCAGAGCGGCGGCATCGTCAATCAGCTTCTGCGCGGCTGCGGCCTCGCGTTGTTCACGCACCAAATTTTCTCGGGCTTCACGTTCGGCCTTTGCTTTTTCTTCGGCCCGGATGCGCTGGCGGGTGGCCTCTTCTTTTGCAGCTTCGCCCTTCTTGTGCGCGTCAATGCGGCTGGTGACAAGCATTTTCAGGTCATCCGGTGCTTTGTTGATGATCTGCGCTTTGTCGGCAAACAGAAAATCATAACCCGCGCCATCGGTTTTGATGCAGTCCAGATTGATGCGTATGGCCCGTGCGGCAGCGTCTGCGGCAATCTTGGCCCCGGCCAGCATCGTATCGAGCGCGTCCTGCATGCTTGCGAAGTTGCGTTTATTTTTGAGTGCATCGGCAAACATCGGGACGGCCAGCGGCAACCGAATAGGACTGATTTCAAACTCTAAAGCTGCAATGTGCCCGGTGTACTTTATGCGTGTTGCCGTCACCATTGCGGCCTTTTTGGCCTTGTCTTCGCGCTCCACATCCTTTTCAAGTTGCAGGGCAGTCAGGCGCATGTCTTCGCACCATGCATCAATCATCCGGGCAGCTTCGCCTACGGTCACGGTTTCAGCCAGCATTGCGGCCTTGGCTTGCTTCGCTGATTCGATGTTTTCGCGCAGTTGCTTTGCCGCAAGTTTGGCGTCTGAAAAATCTTGGTCAGTTACCAAAGCAATCGAGCGGATAGCTTGTAGTTTTTCGGACAGCTTCAGGCCGTAGTCCTGCATGTTGTCTGCTGTGATCTCGCCCTTTGCGCGGATGAACAAGGCTGGCAGGTCGGTCGTGGCGCGTGGCTTGGGCATTTCAACGATGACGGGTGAATCAACGGATTCGGCCAGGTCGCGTTCAAACTGTGCCCAGCCTTGCCGGATTTTTTCGGCCAGTTCTTCGTCGCTCAGATACCAGCAATGCAACTCTTCAGCAAGTTTGTCACCGTCCCACTTTGACGCCATGAACAGAATCCGCTCAGCGCCGGAAACCATAATCTGTTGCTGCATCTGGATTCGATAAACCAGTGGCAGGTTGTGACCGTATTGAGTTGGGTCATCACCTGTAAGTGCTTGCCGAATGACGTCATTGATGGTTTTATGCTCAAAACCAATGGTTTCATCCATCGTCAAGCCGTCAAAACTGGCTGAAATCATGCCGTTTGAACCTACTACCGGATAGAGTTCTTCGCCAATGATTGCGCAGGCCAGCGGTCGGGCCAGTGCTTCGATGCGATGGCCCTCGTCAAACCTGCGTTGGGTTTGCGCGTCAACTTCACGGGCGATGCCTGTTTTGACGCGGCGTAGCAGTTCGGCGCGGGTCATGTATGGCGATTCTCCCATCATGGCTGGGGCATCGCTTGCATTGCGGTGTTCGGCCCGATATTTGTGCCATTCTGGAATTCCTTGCTTAAGTTCGTGCGTAATCATTTTTTACTCGCTCAGTTCTGCTTTTTTGGTTTCATACTTTGCCGTCAATTCATCCTGATGGCCTTTGTCTGACACTTCGCGGATAAAGCTGGCGGCTTCGTTCAGTGCGTCCATGTCCTTTGCCTTTGTCATCTTATCGGCGACAAATGCAAACATGACTGGCGGGCCAGTACGCTCATCAGGCTTTCGCTGGCCTGCTTCTTTCACCAGTTCGGCGGGTATAGCCTTGACGGCGTCAATCTGGTCATCCGTCAGCGTGGCAACCGTAGAAACTTTGGCAATCACACCTTCAGGTTTAAGTTTCCCCGCTGCCATTGCTGCACGCCATTTGGGTAAATTGGTTTGAAACTGCTCATCGGTGTATGTCGGTAAGCTGGGTTTGATCTCGCCGGTTGCAGGGTCGATTGCCTTAATAGCTGGAGGGGAGGACTCTATGATGCGCTCAGCTTCGTCTTGGTCGTATATGCCACCAAAGCCAAAGGCGATGCGGGCGCACTGAATCATTGCCTTGTGGCGCAACATGCGGTAAGGGTGAGACTGCCACGGCCCATTTTTCCCGTTCATAGGCGGGCGCAGGCATTCAGCCATCCACTCGGTTACCTTTATGGGATGGTTGCGATCCTTACGATAAATTACGCAAGTGCAAGAATCGGCATCTTGCGCAAAGTCCATTCCATCAAACTGCACATTGCTGTTGATGATCCGGCTCCAACCATCAACGCCGACAACCGGGACAATGCCGCCCTTGTCTGGAAAAGCGTAAATTTCCTTAGTCCAAGGGTTCAGACCGTATTGTTTTGCGACGATAAGCAGAGCGCTAAGCTGGGCATCTGTAACTTCGCCTTTGAAAGCTGTAGCCTTGAGGACTTGGTAAAGCTCTGCGCTTTGTGGCAGGTCAAACCGCTCTGCAAGTTGGTTGATCTGCGTTGTTATCAAATTGCTCATATTCTCTCCAGTGTTAAAACCCAATCATCCCAAGTGGTGCTTACTTGGGGCTTACGTAATCCGACATTGCTCGCTCAATCGCACGTATTGAACGAAGCGTAAAATCACCATGACCAATCCTTGCTAAATTGGCATAGGTTGGGTAAGGCCCATCGCCAGAATTTTCCTCGTAAGCATCGGCAAGCAATTGCCTAGCTTTAGCATGTCTTTCACTCGGTGGCACCCGAACCGCCTCACCCCGAACCTCGTCAATCAGCGCAGCAAGTTGGGTAGTTGTAATCACAACATCAGAAATCATCCCATCCGCGCCGTGTTTTGCTGCGAGTTTTGCAGCTTCCTGTGGTGTGGTCTTGGTGGTCATATAGCTGAATCGTGTTTGTAGGGGTTTGCGGTACGCTTGGCTGCATCAATCATGGCATCCAAGCGTAAAAGGCTTGGGCAATCGGTACCAAGATATACCCCATGTTTGCCGCCTGAAACGACAAATAATGCTGCATCGTTCCATCGCTGACTGCGCAGGAACCGATACCGTTCTGCATCAACTCGGTCAGCCTGCGCAGCCTCGATAAACGCAATGGCTGCGCCTGCATCGTCTTGCAGTGATTGCCCATGCTCATCACACCATGGAACGACACCGCATAATTCGCTAGATTGACCTGGTCTTCTTGCCGCCACTTCGCGCAGCAAGTCCATGATTCTTGGGGGGAATTGGGTCATGATTCTGCCCTAGCAGCACGCCAATCGGCCAATCTTGCAAATGCGTCATTGACAAGTTTCTTTGCCTCATCTTCCATGCCGAACAAAGCGCACAGCCGGGCCAATTCTTCAATGCCTTGCAGCAGTGGCAGATGTGGTGCAAGCGAAGGATTCAGTGCTGAGTCATGCACACTTGTCGAATGGTAGCCATCGTCCGATTCGTAGTGAATCGTGACTTCTGTTTTTGTGATCGTCGGGTCGTTCATGCTGATTCCTTTGTTAAACCCAAATAATGCCCCGCGAAACTTACAACTGACTGACTCGCGGGATTAGTTCGGTGACTGTGGCGTCTGTGTATAGCTTTTTGTAATCTTCAAAAGCATTGTGTAAAAATACGTGCCTTCTTTTTAGCCCGTTTTCAGGGTCGGTATATTTAATCAACCACATCTCAGTCGTTTGCCCCTCAATCGCATCAAGCCGCCCTTGCAATTCGGCTATCTGCTTTTTTGCGGCTTCTAGTTGGGATTGCAGAGCATCGCGCTCTTCAAACAGTTCACCCAAATGAAAGCGAAGATCACCAGACGCGCCGCCGTGTTCATCGGCAATTTCAAGCAGCGCCGCTATGGCCTGGTCTTGCGGTACTTGTGGATTGGTCATGGTGGATTTCATTTGTAAACCTCAAACCATCGCGTAGGTGGATTTTCCAAGTAGTAGGGATTGACGCGAAAAGACCAGCCATCAGGGCCAATCTGTAAGTGACGCACACCGAAGCGCCAGTTAATCCAGAGGTTGCTCATGCTGCACCTGCTTTCAGGCCCCAAGCCTCATACTCAAATTCCTTGAGCCACTTGGCGTGATTGGTCGCAGTGCCAGGCCATTCAGCAACCACAGCCATCACAGAACCACGCGGCACACCATGGGCTGAGTCAAAAAGCTCAGCACGGTTTGCCAAGTATTCATCCATGGTCGCGTTGTGCTTTTCGGCCATGTGGTGCGCAGCGGCTTCGCTGGGTGCTGCGTGGAAGTCATCCGGGCCAGGGATGTGGATTGCCCAGAGTTTTGATGTTTCGGTCATTGTGCTGTCCTTCATGGTTTGAACTCTGGGGCTGCTGCAAGCATGGCTTTGTATGCGTCGATTTCAGGGTCGTAGCCGTCTCGGTGTTTGGGAAATAAACCGGCTTTTATCATTTCTTCTGTCGGCTCAATCGGAACCAGCTTCCAGCCAGCAGGGACGGCCTGAGCGGCTTCAAGCTCTGCGATTCTCTGACCCATGCCGTAAAACGGGCGCAGCCACGCTGAGTCATCTGGTGGTGGCTGCGAGCCATTACCGCCAAACATAATCGCACCCAATGCTGCATCGCACGTCAGGCCGCGCTCTTTCAGTATCTGCGCATCAGTGCCGCGTGGTGCTGAAAAAATCGCCTCAAGTTCAACATTACGAGCCTTCAACGACTTCATTTCATCGCACATGATGGCAAAGTCAGCGCCGGATATGTTGGCCTGCTCGTTGGGATCTTGGTCAAAGCTCATTTGAATTCCTTGTTAAAAATTAAAGACGTACCACCCCTTAACCCGTTAATCCTGCCTGCCCCAATGTCCGGGGACTTATGCGATTCAAGGGCTCCTATGCCAAAGTGCCCTGTCCTGTTTTTACGAGAACTATCGGAGGGTCATTCCGCTGCCTGGAACCTTGCGATACAAAAGTCATGGGTGAACCTTCGTAACGTGCCAGATTGGTCATTGCTGACCGCTCTACGTTCCCTTAAAAACCAAACCACTTGGGCCGGGTTTCTGGATATCTGCCTTTCGGCAACTCTGTATATCCGCTTCAATTTCTCTCTGCGGCGTGCGGGTCACACGGGATACTGGTAGTCACGACACGATGGCCGGTCAGTTTTGATACACAGCCGATTTCTGGGCTAGGCTTTCGCACTTGTCACTTACACGGGCGTATCGGGCCAGGAAACATGTAAACACCAGCAGCGCCTTGATTTCTGAACGGTGCTTTGTGGTGGAGCGTCCGGGAATCGAACCCGATTGCTTCGGGAGATTTATACACATTGGTGGCCTACCAATGCGCCTGTTCGACGTAATGCGGTGTACTTTCCGCAGCCCGCCATTGAACAGAATCCCGAGCGTGTAACCGTCACACGCCCCACTACAAAGCATCGTCAAGAAACAAAAAAAGCCGCTAAGGTTTTCAGGTCTCCGCCGGGAAGCAGTGGGGGACGAATCCCCCGAAGACCCGAAACCTAAGCGGCTTCGGAAAACTATCTCTGTCAGCTTCCCGGCATGACAGTTCAAATTATGCACGTTTATGGCCTCAAAAGTTCAACCGAGCAACAAAATAACCAGCGCACATGCCAACAATCGTCAGGCCAGCCCAGCACACCAGCACAAACATGGTGCGGTACAGCATGCTTTCGGCCAGGTCATCAAGCCACTGATAGCTAGGGTCGCTACCGTCACTGTTTGCTTGGTCAACATAAGGCAGCACATCACCGATAAACGGGCCGCTGTAGGTCATATCGTCATCAATCGCGGGCATTGGTTGTCCGGCGACATAAAGACCCACCATAGGCCCTTTGGTGACTGTTACCGCTGAAATGTTTGACGGCTTCTTTTCACCGTATGGTATGTTCAGGGTGAACGATTCGGGATTCATCAGTCCAGCCGTAGCGTAGTTCAGGATCTTTTCAGGCATGGTTTCATCCTTTGGGAAAATGGAAATAGTCGGCAGTGGAGAACGGCAAGCCATCGGACTTGGGCAAATCTGGTGCTTGCAGTTGTGGGTGCAGGTCATTTTGTTTCTCCAGTGGCTTTTTTCAGGGCTGCGCGGGCCTTGTCCAGCGCGTCAGACGAACTCAGCAGAGTTTCACTGAATCCACGGCAGCAGCCATGCGCCTGCCAATCAAGTGCTTGTGCTACGGCTTGCAGGGCTTCATACAGTTCCGGCGAAGCTGTAATTAATTGGGCATTTGCACTGGCTTCAACATCTGAAATCCAGCCTGTCATTTTTGCGCGAGCTACTAACTGTCTTCTATTCGTCGAGTAAACAAAAAAGCCG
>JAZKIK010000258.1:45701-58773 GCA_040384925.1 Pseudomonadota bacterium
CAGTGTTAATGCTCAATTATTCGGCGGCTAGCTTACTTGTGGCTGACAGAATCAAGATTTACTTTTCTCCAGCGCAATTTTGTAGCTTGATTTTGCTGCTTTTTTGGTCGCGCACCATTCGCCCTGAATGTCGCGAAAGTAAGAATCTACCCGGTACATCCGATGCCGCGTGACGTATCGAATGCTGCCGTTGACTTGCTTGTAATCGCCCTCGGTCTCAAACTTTGGAACCTTTTCACCAATCAGGAACTCCCCGAACGACTCGCATCCATCAATGCTCAGGTAGTCGTCGTACCGGGTGCGCTTCGGTGCAGGCGGCAGTTTCTCAATGGCAAGTGCCTTGCCTGCGGCAGTGACATGAAAAACAATATCGCTCGCATCGCAAAACTTTGGTGTCGGACTGCGGGCCATCAGCCCCAAGGTTTCCAGCGCTTGCAGGTCCGGCATGTCGTGGTGGCTGTCACCAGCAACAAAGTGATTGCGGCATGGCGTACAGTAATCGGGACGCAGGCCAAGCGTGTGATGCAGCAGGCCGATTTGTTGTGTAGTTGCGTTCACGGCTTCACCTCAGATTTAAAGAATGTCACGATTCGGTGCGTCAGTGATGGCTGGAAGTCACGGGCGTTTGGCCCGCATTCGCGTCCATCGATAGATGCTCTGGCGTGCTTGCAACTGGAATTTGGGTAATAAAGCACAGGATGCCCATCCACCATACTGATTTCTGCTGTTTCAATAGGCGGTAAATCACAATGCCCGCCTCTGTCTGTATAAGTGCAGAACTTGCAATCCTTGCAAAACTTGGTAGTCATGGCTGCACTACCACAGTCGTGACAGCAGCAGCCCGGCAAACAAGGGGCTCGCCATTCAGTAAATAAACCTGCGCATCAGGCCCGCGCAGAGCCTTGCAAGCCTCACGCTCAGCCATCAGCAGAAATTCCGCGTGCTGGGCTTCGCTGACGTCATCAGCTACTGCTTGAGCGGCTTCTGTGTCTTCTTCAAATGGCACGGCCATGATTAAGGCCACCAAAGACAGCACCAGCAAAGCCAGTTTGAAGTTTAGACTGTAGCGGCTCATGACTGCAAACCTAGTTGCTCAGCAAGCTCCGCCGAATCTCCAGTCGCGCTATCAATGCTCAGGCTGTCACTGCGTCCATAGCATCGAACCTTCCCGTTTTGAATTTCGGCAAATCCGGCAGAAATAATTTCACCGGATGTTTCTCTCCGCTTTATTGCGCGCCCTACATCAACATGCCAAAGTTCACCGCGTAAAGCAGGCCACAAAACAAAACCCAATTCGCTATGTTTTACGTACTTGTGTTTGCTTGATGAAATCATAAAATTTCCCCTTGTTCAATAGATTTCGAGATAACTGCTTTTGTGTGGATGGCGATCTTTTCCATCGCGCTGAGATGGCCAGCGCGGGCATTGCACACACGGTGGGCCAGCACGTAATTGCTGATGTGGTTCGGGCCCTGATGCGTGACGGCCACCAGGTGCTCGATAGATTCCACGTCCTCGGCGACGTCTTGTTGGCAGAAGAAGCAAAGGTCACCGTCCCGGCTGCGCAGCGTCTTGAACACTGGATTGCGGCCAGCCTTGGGCTTTGCCCGCTTTGTCGCTGGCCCGGCTCGCCATTCAGTGTTTTTGCAGAAGCTATCCACTGCAGCTTTTGCGCCGCCCGTGTAGGTCAAACCGCCAGTAGCTTTGCGGTAAATAACCGCAGTCGCTTTGGATGTTTTGAACCTGATAACTTCCCATTCGTTCGTCGTGTCGATCAGGCCTGCGCCGCGAGCAACAAGCCAATCCCGCAAGGCTGGCAAACGCTTCTCAATCTGATGGAATTGGGTAAAACTCATACTGGCTCACCTTGTTCAATAGATTCAGAATCGAATTCCAGCCCGACTGTCTGCGCCTGCAGCAAGACCGCATCAGCCCAATACACACAGGCACAGGTGCCAAGCCATTCACCATCTGCACGGTGGACATGCCCAGTTCCGTCGCAGTGTTCGCAGATGCAATCTTTCAACATCCGAGCATTGGCAAAAGGACGGTGTGCGCCTTGCTTGCCAGCGGCTTTGATGGTCTGGGAGATGTTCATGACTGCCTCAGAATGGGATTCCGTCATCGGACGGCTTGTTTTCCAAAGATTGCAATTCGCTGATCTTCCTTTTGATTTCAATAGTCAACGCATGAAAAGCAGCCGCCGCCTCTTGTTGTTTTTCCTCCAGTTTTTTAATCTGCTGTGGGCGTGGGTCAAAGTTATCAGGAACATCAACCTCAATAGAGTGCTCCCGTATCACCACCGATCTGCTGTCGGTAAGGCGGCGAGGGTCGAAAGTATCAAAACCAATTCGCTTGTCATCATCTACCCATGAGTCTGTTTTGTAGATGATGAAGCCGGTAATTGTCTTTTTCATGTTGGACTCAAAAGTAGTTAGGGTTGTAGTGCTTAATCTGCAGCCTCATGGTGTTATCTTGCGATGCCTTGGCTGCATCGTGACTGTGCTTGTCAAAATACACCATGCCTTCAATGACGTAAGCCAGTACGTCAACCATCTCGCCGTCGATGATTGTCAGACTGCCTTGGTTCGTAATCGCAGTCCTGGCGGGAAACTTGAATACCTCATGAGGCTCAGAAAAGGCCAGCACAGGGCTTGCAACGCCGTTTACAAAGAGCCAGTCGCCCAGCTTTATTGTTTCGGCGCGGACTTGGGTTTTTGTTCTCATGATTGAACTTCCGATTTTGCTTTTTCTGCAACTTCGACGGCTTCTTTTGCAAGTGCCGCAATTTCCGAATCGGACAATGAGTCGTCATCTTCGCCGTTGACCCATCGGCCATCGTCTTCTTTTTTCCAGTCGAACCCCGTCAACTCGCTGGCAAGGACAAGCTGAAACTTGCCGTAGTAGTCGTAATCTTGGAAATGTTCGGCAACAATCGAATCAAATCCGGCCAGCCAAAGCCATGCTTTCAAATGGTCAAGTGACCGGGATGCGGAAAGTCCCCGGCAGTCGTTTGCCTTGCCCCATGCAAATGGCAAGTAATCCTTGACGGCGTCAAGAGGCGGCGTTATCGTGCGGCCATCCCATTGCTCAACCGTCACACCGTCTTTGAGGTAGTTTTTTGCCTCATCAAATGGCAGATAATGGATCAAATCCGATTGCTGCGTTCCCATCCAATCGTCATCAGCTATTGCTGCAATGCGAGCCTTGATTTCTTCAGTTGTTTTCATCTCAGTTTCTCCAGTGTAAAAAATCAATCAAATCTCAGGTAGGTGCAGGCTTATTTAGGCGAACGTAGGGCAGAAAGCAAACACACCCAGAGTGCGGCAGACTTGCGCTTCAAGCTCTGCATCCGTCATGTCGGTGCAGTCCACATCAGACGTCTTCATTTCAGTGGCATGAACCCAATTCAGCACTGAACCCCTTGCCACGAATCGAAAGCCTTTCATGCTGCACTCCTGTTTGTTGAGCCGCCGTAACCGGGTTGGTTTAGTTTGCGACTGAGATAAATGTACCAGACTTTTTATGTCCGTGTGTACATTTTAAATAAATTTTCACAGTAAAAAAAGTGTACACTTGGCGCATGAAAAAACATGAGTACTCTGATGTGAAGACCTTTCGATTCGGCAACAAGACCATTGCACAGCTGGCCGACTTGAAGGCTTATCACAAGTCAAACAAGGCATGGCTAGAGGCTGCGATTGAACGACAGTGGAACAGGATTTTTAACCCAAAGAAGGACGGAAAATGAAAATCACACTAACCCAGCGCGACATGCTTAAGCGCTTTCGATATGGCCCGCAAAGCCTCATCGACTTCACAACGGCTAAAAACAATCAGCACGTTATGAAGCCAGATCTTGTGCAGAAAAACCTCAATGGCTTGGAAAAGCTGGGCATGATTGAAAACAGCGCATACGGGTACAGCCTTACGACTGCTGGCAAGAAAGTGCTTGACGGTGAATTTGCTACGCCGCCGCAACCTGCGTATGAGGTTTATGTCCCCGCCGAATGGAGAATCAGGGCCGGGGCTGGCGAGCTTTCTTTGAATGGGAGAGCGGCATGAACTGCGTAAAAGGTGATATTGCCCGGATCGTTGCCGCATCCAGCAGCGACGCGACAACTACCGATCTGTTTTGCGATGTGTTAGATGTTGCCCCGATTGGGTATTTTAATTTTCCTGATGGAACACCCGCATTTTGTGGTCAATCCGCTTCTTGGGTGATAAGGCCATTTCGAAAAATCCGTGTTGAATTAGATTCCGGAGGATATAGGGTAGTTGACTATGCGGTATGTGCAGACGCCTATCTCCGCCCGATTCGAGACCAGCCAGGCGAAGATCAGACCCTTGCATGGTTGCCTGTTCCTGTTCCTGGTGTGGTGGAGACTGTGTGAGCGAGTACGCAGAATTTTTGCAGAGCAAAAAGCACAGCACAGGCAACTATGGGTTTGACCCGATTTGGATGCCTGATAGCGCTTTTGACTTTCAAGAACACATCATCACCAAGGCGGTCAGGAAAGGCCGTATCGGCATGTTCGCTGATACTGGCTTGGGGAAGACCTTGATGCAGGTTGTCATCGCTGAAAACATCATTCGCAAGACAAACAAACGAGTGTTGATTCTCACGCCACTGGCTGTGGCCTTTCAGTTTGTTGACGAGGCGCATCGAATTGAAGTAGGCGACATTGCGCACAGTAAAGACGGTACTTTGAAGGCAAAAATCGTGGTGTGCAATTATGAGCGCTTGCACCTACTGAATCCAGAAGACTTCGAGTGTGTGATGCTTGATGAGTCCAGCATTTTGAAGAATTTTGCAGGCAAGATACGTGATCAGATCGTGGCGTTTATAAAGCGTGTGCCTTATCGATTCCTGAGCACCGCCACACCCAGCCCGAATGATTTTATCGAGCTTGGCAACAGTTCCGAGGCGCTTGGGTACATGGGATACATGGACATGTTGACCAAGTTCTTTAAATCGAATCAAAACAGTGTTGACAGCAACAACCGAAACATTGGCGAAAAGTTTTACCTCAAACCACACGCTGAACGTGATTTTTTTGCCTGGGTCAATCAATGGTCTGTGATGGTCAAAAAACCGTCCGATTTGGGTTTTAGCGACAACGGTTATGACCTCCCAGCTTTGCACGTAAACAAGCACATGGTCAACAACAAAAAGACCTGGTGCATCGAGGGCCAAGACTCATTGTTTGCCATGCCAGCGGCCACGATGACAGAAGTCCGTGAAGAGCAAAAACTGACAGTCA
The DNA here is from genome assembly GCA_040384925.1 of Pseudomonadota bacterium. Taxonomy (GTDB): domain Bacteria; phylum Pseudomonadota; class Gammaproteobacteria; order Burkholderiales; family Burkholderiaceae_C; genus Polaromonas. The sequence continues at coordinate 50,966 of JAZKIK010000258.1, forward strand.
CCGAGCGATGCGAACGGGCAATCGAGTTGGCCAGCGGGAAAACATCGGTCTATTGGTGCAACTTGAATGAGGAAAGCTCGCTACTTTCGTCAATGGATAAGGACGCTGTTGAAATCATTGGCGGCATGTCAATTGACAAAAAAGAGGAAATCCTTGTCGCTTTTGCCCGTGGTGAGATTACGCGGCTGATCACAAAGGCAAAAATGACAAGTATGGGCCTCAATTGGCAGCACTGTAACCACACAGTGTTTTTTCCGACTTGGAGTTACGAAAGCTACTACCAAGCGATTAGGCGGTTTTGGAGGTTTGGACAAAAACACGAAGTCACTTGCGATATGGTCATAAGTGAGGGACAAGAGCGAGTGTTGACGGCCCTGGAACAAAAAACACAGAAGGCCATAGCCTTGTATGAAAACTTGGTATCTGCTGCAAATCAAGAATTCTCGCACTCAACAAGAGAATTTAAAAATATGGGCAAACTTCCTTCTTTTCTATAGCTCTGCGTGTTAAGTACAAAATCCTTACCTTTTTGTGGTATGATTTTGTACTTAACTGGAAGGATTAAACGATGTGGAAACCCGAATACGCAGCAACCAGGAAGGCAAAAGGACAAGATGACGTCCAGTACAGGTTAAAAAGAAACATGCAGTCCATCAGCAATCCTGAGGCGAGGAAGCTGTACATGCAAGAGTATTTCAAGAGAAACCCAGACAAGTTCAAGCTCAATGAAGAGCAGATGAAGCAAAAAAACGAACGTCGCAGAGCTAGATATGCAAAGGATCCTGATTTTAGAGAGGAGACCAAAGCACAAGCAAGAGAATGGCAACAAAAAAATCCAGAAAAAAGTAAGGCTGGTAGATTGATGAAGACATACGGGATGTCGCTGGAAAAATTCAATCTAATGATGGATTCTTGCAATCACAGTTGTGAGATATGCGGCCATCAGGATAAATCAAAAAAGAATGTTTTCCCTGTTGTGGACCACTGCCACACAAACGGACATGTTCGAGGAATACTTTGCTCGAATTGCAACACTGCGCTAGGTAAATTTAAGGACAGTATTGATTTACTGTCTAACGCAATTTCTTACTTAAATCGCTCAAAAAAATATTCAATAACCAAGTAACAAAAAATGCAAGTTAAACAAGAATTTCATACCGAGTCATATAGTATTTACAACTCGGATAATATGGAAGTGATGCCAAGCCTACCAAATGACAGCATTGATTTGGCGATTCATAGTCCGCCATTTTGCGGTTTGTACCAATATTCGAGCGACCCCCGCGACATGTCAAACTGCGAAACACGGGAACAGTTTTTGCAGAGCTACGAGTTTTTGATAAAAGAAATGGCCCGAACAATAAAACCAGGGCGAATAACTGCCGTTCATTGCACTGACGTTTTTGACAATTCATGCCGCCTGTGGGATTTTCCTCACGAAATCATTCGGCTTCATGAAAAGCATGGTTTTCAGTACCGCAACCGTATTACCGTCTGGAAAGAGCCATTGAAGGTGCGTATGCGGACGATGGTCAAAAGCCTAATGCACAAGTTGATCGTAGAGGACTCTACGCAGTGCTTTACAGCTATGCCCGACTATGTTCTGGTGTTCACAAAGAAGGGTGACAACGCGGTACCAGTCACGCACCCGGAGGGCTTGAATCGTTATTTCGGCGAGACACCAATTCTGCCGAACATCCTGCGCGCCTTCAATAATGCGAACGAATCGAAATTCAATGAGGAAGAATTGTGGGAATATCTCAAGACCACATACGCCGACCACAAAGATCCGAAAAGCAATAAGCTGTCGCACTACATCTGGCAGCGGTATGCGTCCAGCGTTTGGGACGACATTCGCATTGACAACGTTTTGCCGTTTCGTGACAGTCGGGAGGAGGACGACGAGAAACACGTTCACCCGCTTCAACTGGATGTCATTGATCGCCTGGTTGACATGTACAGCAACGCCGGTGAAGTTGTTCTTACGCCCTTTATGGGGGTGGGTTCTGAGGTCTACAGCCCGGTCTCGATGGGCCGCAAAGCTATCGGCATTGAATTGAAAGACAGCTACTTCAAGCAGGCAAAAATCAATCTTGGGCTGGCCGACAAGCGGTTTGATGGTGATGGCTGTTTCAAACAAGATGCCTTGTTTGGTACCGACGACGAGAGCTTGTAACATGAACTGCGACCGCTGCACCCGAAGTATGAAAAAGCCGTTTGCAGTGGTCAACGGTGTGAAGTATGGGCCGAAGTGCTACTTTCTTGAGTTTGTGAAAGTTGAGCAACCCAAGAAGGAAAAGCCCCGCAGTAAAAAGGCTGTGCGGCTTGAGGAAAATCAGCTTGAGTTAGATTTAGAAAGCCTGTCACCTGGGCCGCAGGTGTGAAAACTGGAGAAATTTAATGTCAGAAAAACGAGTTTACCCGCGCAAAGCATGGGTTTTGACGCCATCCTTCAAACCGAAGGAAGTGGAGCTTGTGCGAGCCTACAACGCTTTTGGCGGCACTTATTATGGTGACATAACCACGACCGACAAGCTTTGTCGCTTGGATGAGCTTCATGAATCAAAAGACGCCGCTGTTGCCGATGGCTGGCTGAAAGTGGCAAAGATGCAAGCCGACCTCAAAAAGCGCAACGAATCTCTGTCAAAGAAAATCAAGGAACTGGAAAAGGCCGTACAGGGGAAACCGGGATGACACCCCAAACCCACGCCCAAACCTGCCTAACGCACTACGAAGCCGCAATGGCAAGCTTTGATGCATACGGCCTACCCGCAGACCGTGAAGAGGCCATGCGCTGGCTTGCTGAGCATGACAAGGCTGTATCCGATAGCGGGAACACTTATTTTTCGGGTGATGCGCACCTGAGTTAACTTGGTGACTGGGTTTCAGTCATGACACATTTTGGAGAATTTATGAACTACGGTTCCGGAAAACGTGATGAATGGGAATTTGAATACACCGCTGCAAAACTTGCAGAAGGTGCAACGGCGCAAAAAGCGCATCGCCTGTCAAGGGTGGAGGCATGGACCAAGGCAAAAGCCAAGGTGATGGCCGAAGTCCGGGAAAGCGGTATCGAGGTCACGGAAAGCATTGCTGCCGACATGAAGAGCTACGCCAACAGCATTCAAGGCATGGGGCCACAAGTCAAGGTGCGAACGGATCTGCAGCAAAAGCTGACTGAGTGCCACCAAAAGATTCAAACCCACACCACGGCGGCGGCTGAGTACGATGGATGGATTCAGGTCTTGCTGGCGAACCCTGAAAACCGGCTGAAACTGACGCAGGCCGATTGGCTTTACTTCTTCGGCAAAATCTGAACTGGAGAATTTAATGGGACATGAAGTACCAAACGCCTGCCCACGATGCCGCAACGACTGTACGCCACTTTCAGGTATCAGCGCTGACGGCGTGAGTGGTGATTTTATTTGTGTTGGTGCCAACGCGCCCGGATCTCGGACAATCCCGCAAGATCGCTTTACCTTGTGCTGGAAAACCGCCGTTGTTGACGAACGCGGACATTGGGACAAGCGCGACCTGATCGACAACATGAGCGTGATTGCGCAGGCGCTGAGCAACGATGAAAATATCCGCGTGAATAACGGTTTTTCAGAGGACGAAATGCAGCAAGTCAACTTCTTGGCCTGACCTGATGTAAACTGACATCCTCAGTTCAGTTTCATCCAGTTCGGAAAAGCCCCACTTAAAACCTGGGGCTTTTTCTTTGCCTATATTGTGGTAGTATTTATCAGCGCCGTAAGAAGCGTAAAAGGTGGCATTTGAAATAGTCTCCATTGGAGACGGCTCGGATGCCGTTTAGTTTCGCCCGCAATGGGCTGGACTGCCACCCGGTAATTCTTACACCGGGTCGTCCCTAATGGAGATTCTATGCATATCCCAGAGCTGCTGAAACACAGCACCATGACAAGCCGTGAAATATCGGAATTGACTGGAAAAGACCACAAACACGTTCTTTTTGACATCCGAAAGATGTTTGTAGAGTTGGACGAAGATGAGACGAGGTTTCGGCTTATCTATTTGGACTCAATGAATCGTCAGCAAGTTGAATATGCACTTGATCGATTGTTGACAGAAACGCTTTTGACGGGTTACAGCGCTATTGCCCGTCGCCGCGTGATTGCGCGATGGCACGAGTTTGAAGCTGAAGCCGCGCCGAAAGTCCCGCAGACCATGGCCCAAGCCCTGCGCTTAGCTGCTGACCAAGCCGAACAACTGGAGGCGCAGGCCGCACAGCTTGCCATCGCAGCGCCCAAGGTTGAATTTGTTGACCGCTTTGTAGATGCGACTGGCCTTAAAGGATTCCGCGAAGTCTGCAAATTGCTGAAAGCTAATGAAGCCCGGTTCCGGGAGTTTGTTATTTCTGAAAAGTTGATGTATCGTTTGGGGTCAAAGCTGACAGCCTATCAAAACCACATTGATGCTGGCCGATTCGAGGTGCGCACGGGCATGTCTGATGATGACCACGCCTACACCACGACCAAATTCACAGCAAAAGGTGTGAACTGGATTGCTGGGGAGTGGGCAAAGCACCAGCTCAACGCATCGGGTGACGTATGACGTACCAGCTTTACGAATGCGAAAAACGGGAATGGCTTGAAAAGCACCCCAACGCAACGCCTTCGCAGATCATGCGGGCATTCAAAAAAATAGCAAAACGATTGGGGTTGTAATGAGCTTTGAAGCAATGGCATGGGCTGTCAAACAGCAGTGCGGCAGCGCATCTTCAAAATTGGTACTACTGATGCTGTCCAATCATTCAAACGGTCATACCGGCCAATGCAACCCATCTCACAAGCGACTTGCCGAACAGTGTGAAATGAGCGTGGCCTGCTTGAAGACGCACATCAAGAACCTTGAAGACAAGGGGCTCTTGACCATAAAACACATGTCGCAAGACGGTGTAAGCCTGCCAAACCAATACATATTGGGTAGGTTAAATTCAGGAGGGGTGGGTCAGAATCTGGCTGAGGGTGGGTCAAATTTTGATGGAGGGGTGGGTCAGAATCTGGCTACAAAACAGGAAGTTAAAACACTAAATGAAACAGCGCCTGACGGCTTTGATGAGGTATATCAGGAATACCCAAAGAAGGTCGGGAAGCCTGCGGCGCTCAGGGCATGGAAGTCGGCTAAGGTAAAACCGGATGAGGTTGAAGCCATCTTGAAAGACATTGCGGAACGCAAAGAGTCACTGGACTGGCTGAAAGACGGCGGGCAGTTCATCCCACACCCGGCTACCTACCTGAACCAACGCCGATGGGAAGACAGCACAGCAGGGCCAGCCCCGACTAACCACGGGTTTTACATATGAGCCTAAGCGCCATCCGAGAAATGCGCATGCGCAGGGTAGTCCCACAAGGCTCGGTATTCGTGGTTGTTGGCAAGGTCGGGCCGCAATCTAAGGCTGATGCTGGAGTGATCGAGCTGATACCGGGATGCAACCCAAAAATGATGGACTGGAGGCCGGTTGTAGGGCTTTCCGTGATGTTCTTTTTGAAAGACCCGGAAGGAATGGACACCATGACTGCGGCAGTGGAAGCAGTTTATGACGCAAAAGGCTGTCTGACGGGGTTTACAAACGGCGACATCGCTGCGCCATTGTGCAAACTTACAGATCCGTCAAAACAATGGAAATTTAACGCGAACATCAAATGGTTGTGGAAGGATTTATGCAGGTAATCACCGCCGATGAGATTGATTTTTCCGTTTACCTGCAAGTCACAGACCACCAGCAAAAGGTCAAAAGTGCTGGGATGTATGTCCAGGCACTACTTGACCGGATGAACACGGTAAACCGTGAAAAGCAGGTGCATTTGCCATGGTCAAAAACGTACGACCTAATTCAATTCAGACCCGGCGAGGTCACGGTTTGGGGAGGCCCAAACGGTTCCGGGAAAAGTTTGATCACCGGGCAAACTGCTTTATCGCTTGCCTGCCAAAACGAAAAGGTCTGCATCGCCAGCTTTGAAATGAAGCCACTAAAGACCATGGAGCGCATGGGCCGACAGTGGACCCGAATGTCACTTACTGACGAATTTAACCTTTCCACGCCTGAAATGCGCCGCGTTTTGATTGATGAGTACGAGCAGTTTCGCGATTGGTCGGATGACAAAATCTGGTTGTATGACCAACAGGGAACTATCGAATGGAAACAGGTCGGCGCGGTGGCCCGGTATTGTGCAAAACAACTCGGGATAAGTCACTTCTTTGTGGATAACTTGGGTAAGTGTGTTGCTGGAGAGGATGATTACAACGGGCAGAAGGCGTTTGTCGATGAGCTTTGCTCGATTGCGCGGGATGAAAACATCCACATACATTTGGTGCATCACATCAAAAAACCAGCGAAAGACACCGACAAGCCGACGAAATACGACTTCAAGGGAACCGGGGCAATCACAGACCAGCCCGACAACGTGATTATCGTTTGGAGAAACAAGGACAAAGAGCGCAAGCTGCAGGAAGGCAAACCAGTGCCAGATACAGACCCGGACACGATGCTGATTGTTGACAAGCAGCGAAACGGTGAGGGTTGGGAAGGGCAGATAGCGCTTTACTACAACAAAGAAGCTCAGCAGTTTTTACCGGGCCACAACATGGAACCGATGAAATTTTATTACCCAGAGGACAGAGCATGAAAACAATCGACGCAATAACCATGGAATGGCTTGAAGCCAGAGTAAAAGCAGAAGGCAAGTGTTGGATATGGCAAAAGGCGTATTCCGGCAATGGAGTCCCACAAGGCTACATCAACGGGAAAGTGGTCACTGTTCGGCGGTTTCTTTGGAATGCAAGCCATGAAGAACCATGCCCCCAAAACATGCAGGTACGGCCAAGGTGCAATAACCCGGAATGTGTGAGACCTGACCACTTAAAGGCGTATCCAAAAAACGAGTTCCACATTGGATCAAAGCACAGCCTGACATGGATAAATGCGATGGCCCAGACGGCTAGGGCAAAGTCGAGGCTGACTGATGAAATGGTGCATGAAATCCGGATGAGCTCGGAAACTTCAAAGACGCTTGCAAAGCGATACGGTATGGCCGCATCACATGTCGGCAGGATCCGCTCACACACGGCTCGCAAAGACTTCACAAACCCCTACTTGCAACTTGTCAGCCCCAAGTAAGAAAACACCCGCAAAATGCAGGCATACCGCAATGAACCCGGTTTCAGGTTCAGTTTTTAGGAAATATTTGTGAGCATCAATATTGACAACGTGACTTTTGGCGAGGCCAAGCAAATCGCGGCACTTTTCGGCGCAGTTTCGGCTACGCCAACGGTGAAAGATCATCCATTCGTCGGCCAATTTGTCATCTGCCGCTGCTTTGGCGCTGGTGTGCATTCCGGCCACTTGGTCAGCATGTCCGGCAGCGATGTGATTTTGAAAGATTCGCGCCGCCTGTGGTCATGGAAGGCAAAAGCAGGCATTGCACTTTCCGGTCTGGCTCAAAACGGCATGGCTGATGGCATGAAGATCGACACCATGAATCCGGTCATTGCGCTGACGGATGTGATCGAGTGCATTCCTGCAAGCAAGAAATGCGAGGAGAGCATCAATGGGCTTGCCTAAGCATTGCAAGGGTTACTACGGCTCCGGCTCCGGCTACGGCGACGGCTCCGGCTCCGGCTACGGCTCCGGCTACGGCTACGGCGACGGCTCCGGCTCCGGCTACGGCGACGGCTCCGGCTACGGCGACGGCTCCGGCTCCGGCTACGGCTCCGGCTCCGGCTCCGGCTCCGGCTCCGGCTCCGGCTACGGCGACGGCTCCGGCTACGGCGACGGCTCCGGCTCC
>JAZKIK010000259.1:0-3191 GCA_040384925.1 Pseudomonadota bacterium
CAAACTCGTAACCCTCAAGTTTTTTAGGGTCTATCTGGCCACTGGCCGCCAGAATACCCAGGGCAATGGGCAGGTCAAATCGCCCCGAATCCTTTGGCAAATCGGCCGGGGCCAGATTGACCGTAATTCTTTTGTTTCCGGGAAATTCCAGCCCGGTGTTCTGAATCGCCGAACGCACACGCTCACGCGCTTCCTTGACTTCTGTTTCTGCCAGTCCGACCAGCGTAAAGCTGGGCAAACCATTCGCCAGATGCACTTCGACACAGACTGGACGCGCTTCCAGACCCAATAAGGCGCGGCTATGCACTAAAGACAAGCTCATCGATGAATTCCCTGTTGATTTGCATTAAAACAGTGCATTTTTATAGCCCTGAATTGGTGCATTAAAGATTTTTATGACTACAGTTATAACGCGATACCGTATGAAAACGCAGACCTGTTGGCATCATGATGTGTGAGTTTTGGCACGGTACGTGCTAATAGGCTCAGGTCAAAATTAACAATGCTCGGAGCTAGCTCTCAATATGAAACCGGTAAAGCCCGGTTTGGTCCGGACGGCATTTTCCGCGGCTTTGGTTTTGTGATGCTGACAAAAAACCTGTAATTCGGCGGGAGCAGTGCAAGTCGTCGCTGCCCCAAAAATTCACTCTGGAGGAAACCTGAACATGAAACTCGTCACGGCCATCATCAAACCGTTCAAGCTGGATGAGGTGCGAGAAGCACTTTCCGGTATTGGCGTGCAAGGCATCACCGTAACCGAAGTAAAAGGCTTTGGTCGTCAAAAGGGTCACACGGAACTGTACCGTGGTGCAGAGTATGTGGTGGACTTTCTGCCCAAGGTCAAGATTGAAGCGGCTGTCTCTGATGAGCTGGTCGAGCGCGTTATCGAAGCGGTTGAGGGCGCTGCCCGTACCGGCAAGATCGGTGACGGCAAGGTTTTTGTTTACAACCTTGAACAAGTTGTGCGCATCCGCACTGGTGAAACCGGCAAGGAAGCGCTGTAAGGCCCCCGCCCTATAAAGCCCTCAAAAAAAGAGAACATCGACATGAAAAAACTACTTGCCTCCCTCGTATTGGGATTGAGCTTGCTGGGTACAGGCGCTGCCGTGCTGGCGCAGGCACCTGCTGCTCCGGCCGCATCTGCGCCTGCAGAAGCCAAACCCGCTGAAGCGGCTGCATCCGCAGCAGCCCCGGCCGCTGCAGCAGCACCGGCTGCCGCCGTGGCTGCGCCTGCACCCGCTGCCGCTGCAGAAGCCAAACCGGCTGAAGCACCAGCGCCTGTTCCCAACAAGGGCGACACCGGCTGGATGATGGTTTCCACGCTGCTGGTTATCCTGATGACGGTTCCTGGCCTGGCCCTGTTCTACGGCGGTCTGGTTCGCAGCAAGAACATGCTGTCTGTCCTGATGCAGGTCATGGTCACCTTCTCGATGATTGTTGTGTTGTGGTTCATTTATGGTTACAGCCTGGCTTTCACCGAAGGCAATGCCTTTGTCGGTGGTTTTGACCGGCTGTTCATGAAGGGCGTCTGGGACAACGCTGCTGGCACATTTGCCAATGCAGCCACGTTCAGCAAGGGTGTCGTGATTCCTGAAATCGTGTTTGCCGCCTTCCAGGCCACGTTTGCCGGTATCACCTGCGCACTGATTGTTGGTGCTTTTGCCGAACGCATGAAGTTCTCTGCAGTGCTGCTTTTCATGGCAATCTGGTTCACCTTCAGCTACGCTCCAATGGCCCACATGGTCTGGTTCTGGATGGGCCCTGACGCCTACACCGGCAAGGAAGTTGTCGATGCGATGAATGCCAAGGCCGGTTACATCTGGCAGTCCGGCGCGCTTGACTTTGCTGGCGGTACGGTTGTTCACATCAATGCTGCTGTGGCTGGTCTGGTCGGTGCCTACATGGTTGGCAAACGTATCGGTTACGGCAAGGAGTCCATGGCTCCTCACAGCCTGACCCTGACGATGGTTGGTAGTGCCCTGCTGTGGGTGGGCTGGTTCGGTTTCAACGCCGGTTCTGCTCTGGAAGCCAATGGTTTCGCCGCTCTGGCCTTTATCAACACCCTGGGTGCTACCGCTGCTGCCGTGCTGGCATGGTGTGTTGGTGAAGCGCTGATGCGTGGCAAGGCTTCCATGCTGGGTGCTGCATCCGGCGCGGTGGCTGGTCTGGTGGCGATCACGCCAGCAGCTGGCAACGTCGGTATCGGTGGTGGTCTGATCATTGGTGCCATCGCTGGTTTCGCCTGCCTCTGGGGTGTCAACGGACTGAAGAAAATGCTGGGCGCAGATGACTCGCTCGACGTGTTTGGTGTTCACGGTATCGGCGGTATCCTCGGTGCCCTGCTGACCGGCGTGTTCAACTCGCCAAGCCTCGGTGGCCCAAGCGCTGTTGCTGACTGGACCACGGTTGCCATGATCACCGCCGATGCCTACTCCATCGTTGGCCAGGTCTGGATCCAGGCCAAGGCCGTGCTGATTACCGTGGTGTGGTCGGGTGTGGTTTCCTTCATCGCCTACAAGGTTGTTGACCTGACCATTGGTCTGCGTGTCAGCGAAGAAGACGAACGCGAAGGCCTGGACATCACCTCACACGGTGAAACCGCTTACCACAGCTGATTTCAGCTGATGACGAATTGCGGGGTGGCGTGAAAAGGTCGCGACACCCTGCTCGATGAAGAGAGTCTCCTTTGGATGTTCAGCCCGCCGGCGCAAGTTGGCGGGCTGTTTTTTTTGGTGCGCTGGCTGGCGGGTGTTGCTGCTGAAGCCGCGTCTCAATTCATCTGCAGAACTGGTAGAGCTGGCAGAACTGGCAAAGGGCAACAAACTGGCACCAGAATTGCATATGTTCTGGCAGAGAGGTGTTCGTTAAGGTCATACAAAGCAAATTCATTAAAGACAGCTAGGGTTCCGCTTCAAATGTTTCATTTGAGGGTCTGGTCCAAGAGCTGTCGGCTGCATTTTGGTGCGGCTCCACGGAGGGACAAAAGCCCGGGAGATCACGGTTCACGCCGACGGTACTTTCTCGTGTCTTTTCAAGTCTTTACTGGAGTCCCCTTTGTCAAACACCAACAAGCCAGCAGCAGGCTCAGGAAACCGCCCAAAAATCTGGGCCATAGGTGCCAACATCACAAGAAGCCAATACTGGCTGTTTGCGGGTGTCGGCCTGATTACCCCTTTTCTTTTATGGGCAGC
>JAZKIK010000260.1:0-2786 GCA_040384925.1 Pseudomonadota bacterium
TCGCCGAGGCCATGAACCTGCCGAAGGACATGCACCCGAGCGCGATGAAGGCGCCGTGCCCGAAGTTCAGCACATCCATCAAACCAAACACCAGGGTCAGGCCGGAGGCGATGATAAAAACAATCATGCCCATGGCCAGCCCGGCCACCGTCAGGGTCAGCCAGGTGCTGCCAGAGCCGACCAAAGGCAGCGCCAGCAGGGCCAGCACGGGCACCAGCACCAGCGGTTTCCAGTCAAAGTCGATATTCATAAGGCCAGCCCCAGCAGGGAGCGCTGCAGTTCCTCGTTGTCAGCCAGTGCCTTCATCGAACCGGCATGCACCACACGCCCGTTGTCCATCACGGCAACGCTGTCGCCCAGACGCCGGGCGAAGTTGATGTTCTGCTCGACCAGCAGAATGGTCACACCACTGGCCTTGAGCTGCTCAAAAGCACTGATCATGTTGTTGATGATGGCCGGGGCCAGGCCCTTGCTGGGCTCGTCAACAATCAGCAATTCACGCGGCTCGACGATGGCACGCGCAACTGCCAGCATCTGTTTCTGGCCGCCCGAAAGTTTGCCTGCCGGATGGTTCCAGAATTTTTCAACTGCCGGAAACAGCGAAAAAATCCACTGAAGGCGTTTTTCGTCCATCTGGCTGGCGCGTTTGGCCTGGCGCGCCGCGAGCAGCATGTTTTCCTTGACCGTCAAATCAGCAAAAATGCCCATGGTTTCAGGTACATAAGCCATACCCAGCCTGGCGATGTCAGGGGTTGACAGGCCTGTGATGTCTTTGCCAGCAAAAGTGATGCGGCCGGGTGCTCCGCGCCACAATCCCATGATGGTTCGCAAGGTGGTGGTTTTGCCTGCGCCATTGCGCCCCAGCAGCAGGGTCAGTTGCCCGCGCGGCACCACCAGGTCAACACCGTGCAGGATGTGATACGCCCCGATATGGGTATGCACACCCTCAAGCTTGAGGAGTATGTCGCTCATGCGGCCACCCCATCTGATGCAGTACGGCTGATGCCCAGATAGGCTTCCTGCACCACGGGAGAGGCAATCACCGCGGCGGGCAGGCCGTCGGCCACCAGTTGCCCGTTGTGCAGCACGATGACACGGTCAGCCAGTTCACGCACCACGTCCATCTTGTGCTCTACCAGCAAAATCGTTTTGGTCTTGTCGTTCTTAAGCTGGCGAATCAGTTTGAGGATGACGGGTGCCTCGTCGGCGCTCATGCCGGCCGTAGGCTCGTCAAACATGAATACTTTTGACTCCAGCGCCATCAGCAATGCAACTTCAAGCTTGCGCTGGTCACCGTGCGGCAGGCTGGCGACCAGTGCATCCTGTCTGTCGGCCATGGCAACCGCAGCCAGTACCTCCTGCGCCCGCGCCGTCAGTGCGTGGTGATCACTCCAGATGCTCCACAGGTTGAATCCGCGCTTGTGTCTGCCTTCACGTGTCGCTTGTACTGCCAGTCGCACATTTTCAAGCACCGTCAGATTGGGAAAAAGATTGGTCAATTGAAAGGCCCGGCCCAGACCCGCATGGGTTCGGGCCGAGACGCTTTGCCCAGACAGGTCACGCCCGCCGAGCATGACGCTGCCGCTGCTGGCCCTCAGCTGGCCGGATATCAGGTTGAAGTACGTGGTTTTGCCCGCACCGTTGGGGCCAACAATGGCGGTCAGGGTGCCTGGCTCAAACGCACAGGACACCGCATTGACCGCCACATGGCCGCCGAAACGAATCGTCAAATCTTTTGTAACTAACAAACCAATACCTTTGTCTGGGGGTTGCAGCCGGGTCCTGCCTTGAATCAGGGGCAGGTACCAATCACGTAATAGTTGGTAGCGGTCTTTTTCAGCGTCGTAGTGAGGTAGATATTCCACAAGCCCATGTTCTGGTTCGACCCATAAGCAAACGCATAACCACCGGCCTGGTAAGCGCGCGCGGCCGTCGTATGTGCATAATTCGACGCGGTGTAGCAAGTAGCTGGCGGCGGCGCTGTTCCCGTTGTGGTGCCGACTGCTGCCGCCGAAGCTGTACTTTCCACATTACCACTGTCAACTGCCTTGACTGTCCAGCTATATTGCGTCGCTGCAGCCAAACCACTGTCAGTAAACGTTGCAGCCGTTACAGGCAAGGCATTGGTCTTGTTGGCACCACGATAGACGTTGTAGCTGACAGCATTGGTCACGGCATTCCAGCTGATTTTCATGCTGCTGGTGGTGGCGTTGGATGTGACCACACCGGTAGGCGCAGCCAGTGTTGGTGTCACAGGGGGTGTGGTGCCACCGCCGCCGCTTGATACCTGGTCAACCATGGCCTTGATGGCGACCATTTGCGGGCCGGACTTCTTGGCATAGTTGGCATTGTCATAACCCCACCAGTCCCAGCAGCTGTTGGTGGCTGCGGTGCTGGTTTGCGGGTAAATCATGACGATGTTGTTGGTATCGGCCCAGCGGTTGTAGCCGGTATTGCGCACATATTTTTGCTGGACCAGCGTCACGTTCTGCTGACAACCATGCAACACAACGTGCAGGCGGCATTGTGTGCCGGCCGTGCAGGCTGCAGGAATGTAGGCCCAGCCGGTGGGTGCCATGCCATGGTTGGTAATGAACTGGCTCTGGTTGAACTCGACAAAGTTTCCCTCCGTCAGCGTACCGTTGTTGCGGGCATTGAGCGTGCCGTAAAAGTGCGCCAGCATGGTGCCAGCCAGGTCAAAGTTGCAGTCGTTGATGTAAGGCGACGCTTTGGTTGAGCAGGTGCTGCCAAAGTCGTCGGTAATCATCGCGTGTTCCGCGGCAATG
>JAZKIK010000261.1:0-4180 GCA_040384925.1 Pseudomonadota bacterium
CGTGCTTGACTACAAAGGCCAGCGTTATTCAGTCGGGTATTAGAACGTGTTCACGGTCTTGGAACCAACAGCAATTCAAGGCAGATGCTGCACCAGTTGCGGCATCACGGCTTCCAGAAAAGGAATTTCGCTGTCTGGAATGTTTTGGGGGTCAAAGTCAAAGTGGCAAAAAGTGCCGTAAATCTTGCCCGGCTCACGCAACAGCGGCAGGCCAAAATAGGAATTCAGCACCCCTTGGTACTTGTGCCCGTCCAGCCGCCCATCACTGGCTGAATCGCCGGTCGCAAAGCCGTCTTCGGCCATCACAAACTGGCAAAAGCTGTCGCCAAGCGGCACGGCCTTCAGGCTCGGCGAATCCTCTCCCTGCCTGTCATAAAGATGGATGTTGCGCATCAGGCTGCCTTCAAACCGGTAAATGGCGGTGTACCGATAGGCAGTGCGCTCATTCAAAAACTTCAAACCAGCATCCAGCCCACCGGCCTCAATGACTGCATTAAAAATTTGCTGGTCCGGGCTGGGGCTGGTGGAGGTCATGTAGCTTGAAAAAGGTGGATGAAGGCCAGGGTTTTATGCAAACCCAGGCTGGCAGTTTAATTCTGTACCGCCATTTGCCCGCGAATTTCGCCAGCAGGGTAGTTTTTTGTGTGGATATTGGCATACCAGCGGCCCGCCAGCAGGTCGGCAGCCTGGGCGGGTGTCAGCGTGGCACTGCCTTCCATGGGGTTTTTGATCGGGCCAGGCCAGGGCAGAACCACACCCGCGTTGGCACCCACGGCCGCCGGGCCATGAAAATGCCCCGCAGTTGCGGGCGCTGTCAGGCCACCATAGGCCAGCTTCCAGCGCAAGACATTGGTGTTTTTATCAAATACAGCGTCCAGCGTGCCCGTGCCGCGGCTCGGATTGGGCGGCACCTCGTTGGCCGCACGCAGTTTGGTTGTCATGGCCACAAGATGGGAAGACCGGTCCAGTACGCTGCAACCGGTAATGGAAACTGCAGCCAGCAAACCCAGCGCAGCAAGCGTAAAACAGCTGGTTTGGCGACGTGTGATCATGATGACAAATCCTTCAGGTAAAAGCCGATTGTCTGTTTCAAAAGCGTATATCAGGTGTGGGACAAACCCCCGTCTTCACCCGCCAAGCACACCCCATTCAAGGCCGCCTTGTAGGCGCATGACGCCTGTTGGCACCAAAATCAGCCACGGCGCGCTACTCGGGGCTATTATCAAATCCGGTTTTTTGCAGATAAAACACCGTTTGACCTGCCCAGGAGACAACATGAAACCACACTTCCCTTTCGTTCTGGTGACGGCGGTCAGCCTGTCAATGTCACTGCTGACCGGCTGCCCTGACACCAAACTGCCGCAAACACCCCCCAAGATCCCTGAACCAAAGGCCGCAGGGTTCAAATTGCCAGCTGTTCAAGCTGTTGCAGCAACTGTTTCAACCCTCAAAACCGCAACATGACCAGCACCCATGCACAAGCAGCTTTTGTCACACTGGGCGCAGCCTGCACCCTGCTGATGGCCGCATGCACCATGACACCCCAAAACCCGCCGCTGCCCATGGCCACCATGCAGATTGGCGGCGAAGCCTATGTCATCAACCAGCTCACCGCCAGCACCTGGACAGCCAGCGCCAAAGCCAGCAACAAAGCACTGCCAACCACCCCGGCAAGCCAGGCCGCGCTACGCGACGCGATTGAAAAAACATCGGGCTGCAAAGTCAGCGACAGCGACTATTCCCGCCAGGGCATGCAGTTCGATGCACAGGTTGAATGCGGCAGCCGCCTTAAAAACTGAAATGCCCCATGCAGTAAAAAAGCGGCTGAAAAGCCGCTTTTTTACTGAAGACCTGTGCCTTAAAAGCACAGGTGTTCACTACTGACTTTTACCGCTTGCCAGCCTTCAGCGCATCACGCAGAGCCTTGACCTGGTCATGATTGCGTTGCGTGCCATCAGCCTGGCGCTGCACCACGGTACGGATATGGGCCGGCAGGTTCTGTTTCAATGCCTTGCGGTAACGCGACACGGCCACATCCTCACCACGCTCGGCTTCGTCAAGCATGGCCTGGTCGTCGCTGGTGCCAAGCGCTGCACGCACAGATACCCAGCCGCGATGCATGGCCCCACTGGCCGTACCACCATCGTCCGCTTTGCCGCCCAGTTGCTGGATCAGGGTGAGCAGCTCGTAACCGGCAGCACGGCATTCTGCCGAATGACGGGTCAGCAACACCTTGATGTCCTGCGCCTTGCTGTGCTCCGCACATTCGCGAAAGCCATATTCACCATCGCGGCAAGACTCCAGCAGGTCATTCAGCGTGTCAATCACATCATCCTTATCGACTTCTTCAAGCGCACCCGTGCCGAGCTGGGCATCGGCACGCAGCCAGGCCGCCCGGCTGGCCGCGCTGGCCTGTGGCCAGGTCAGGGTAGAGCGTTCTTTTTTGCTCTCCCAGTGGTTTTCAAGGTGACGTTCTGCATCATCAAAACTGCCAGGGTATTCAGTGCGGCCATACAGCCCCAGGCGGTAAGCCGGGGCATAGTCCTCATAACTGCGGCCTGACTCGTAATAGGGCTCACGCTCGTAATTGCTTTCCCAGTAAGCCGCTTCAGCTGTCGGGTTGATAGACTCTGCCGCAGCCTTGCCGCCCAGGCCCCCCACCACTGCACCGGCCACCGCACCAATCACGGCACCCACAGGCCCGCCAAAAGCGCCCGCCACCGCACCAGCAGCAGCGCCGCCAGCGGCTGCACCCACACCGGTGCCCACAGGGTGAGCACCTGGCTCTTTGGAAATCGGGTCAAGGTTGAAGTCTTTGTCTTTTGCCATTGTTTTCTCCTAGGGTTTAAATGATCTGGCCCTCAACATGCCTGCTTAAAGACATGCGATTGGCCCGTCCAGTGCAAGCGGCCTGCAAAACTTCTCAAAGTTATTCAGCAAACCATTCTGGTGCACAGACTGCATCGTGATGCCCCATAAAGGGCACATTGGTCAGTCAAACCCAAACAGCCATGTAGGAGACAGGCGCACCGAACAACGCGTGCGGCCAGTACCTGGCATTGCCAATGGCCGGAAACCCAAGATTTGGCTTCATACAGGGCCAAAAGCCATTTGCGCAGACGAGCCAGGCCCGAGAAGCCACATCACCGATACCCCAAGCAGCTGCCAAAAGGAGAAAAATCGCCAGGATCGTGTAGGCCAGACCCTTCAAACCGGGGAAAACTCAGCCCTTGACCTGAAAACCCGACAGATGATTGGCCAGGTGCATGGCATGCGCCAGCTCATACTCCTTCTTATCCAGCGCACCATAAGCAAAATGCGGCTGCAGCGGTGCCGACCAGCGCTGAAAGCCTGTGATCGCAGCACGCAAACGCTCCAGCGCCAGCGCAGGTTCAAGTTTGGCATCCAGCACAGGCGCACCCGGAATCGGCTCCGCCAGGTCATGTGCCATACGCCCCCGCCATGAGAACACAGCAAACGCAGCCGACCCCGCCGTGCGTTGGAACAACTGCGATTTGGGCTGCGGAAACCCGTTCATCGAAAACTCGATACTCTGCGCACAATGCACCAGCGTCTGCGCCCAGCTAAAGGTAGCCGCAGAACTCAGCTCCCTGGCCTGCGCCAGCCGAGCAATTTCTTTTTCGGCATCTGCAAATGAAGAAAATTGAAGCTGGCGGTCAGTCGGCGAACTGCCCTGGCAGCCTGTGATGATGAATGCTGCGCTTGCGCCAGCGGTGGTGGTGACGAAGGAGCGGCGGGTTGGGTGGGCAGTGGTTTTCATGGAAGGCTGCGGTTTACCTGGGATTGATAGGTCGCTATCGGCTGCAAAACCCGCTGTGGACAGCGGTTTTTGTATAGTCACTGATGTTACGCACTCCCCAATATAGACGGAGGCAATCAAACAATCTTTTGATTGGCAAAGTCCGTTTCGCCTGCATAACATCAACCAGGTAATTTAAATGCCGCTGGCCGGGAGTCGCCCGGCAGCGAGTCACTTTCTTTTGGCTATCGCCAAAAGTCCCGGCTCAGCAAGTACAGGCCCATCTGGTGCGGGACCAGAATCGGGAAGCCCTCATCCCAGCCTTCTCGCAGAGAGAGAAGAAGCAAGACAGCAGCGCTAACTGATTGATTTGTATTGGTTTTAACTCCCTCTCCCTCTGGGAGAGGGTTGGGGTGAGGG
>JAZKIK010000262.1:0-3555 GCA_040384925.1 Pseudomonadota bacterium
TCCAGACGTCTTCAAAACCGATGTAAAGCGGGGTAAAACCAAAACGCAGGATGTCCAGGTGTTTGCCCACATCCCCATCTCCGGCGCGGAAGTCGCCAATCACACCGCGTTTGATCAGCGCCTGGACGATTGCGTAGGCACCAGTTTTACGGGTCAAACAAACCTGTGAGCCACGTTGGGCATGGTCACGCGGTGTTGCAAGGCCGAGCTCATGGCCGCTGCAGCGGGTTTCAACCAGTTCAATAAACAGATCAGTCAAGGCCAGAGACTTTTGCCTCAACGCATCCATGCCTCCAAACGCTTGTGCGGCCAGAACGGTATCCAGTCCGCAATCCAGCGCCGTCAGGCTCAAGATGGGCTGTGTGCCGCACAAGTAACGCGTGATGCCGGGGGCAGGGCGGTAGTCCGGCGTGAATTCAAACGGTGCGGCATGGCCCCACCAGCCTGACAGCGGTTGCCAGAAGCGGTCTGCATGTTTGGGGTTGACCCAGACAAAAGCCGGCGCGCCTGGGCCGCCATTCAGGTATTTGTAACCGCAGCCAACGGAGAAATCAGCGCCAGCGCCATTCAAATCGACAGGTACCGCGCCTGCGCTGTGCGCCAGGTCCCACACGGTGAGAATGCCTGCAGCATGGGCGGCGGCGGTGACGGCTTTCATGTCGTGCATGGCACCGGTGCGGTAGTTGACGTGGGTCAACATCAGCACGGCAACGTCTGCAGTAAGTGCTGCTGCTATTTCTTCAGGCTCCAGCAATACCAGTTGAAGGCCATGCTCCTTGCACAGGCCTTCGGCAATATAGAGGTCGGTCGGGAAGTTGCTGCGTTCACTGAGCAGCTTTTTGCGCTCCGGTGCGTCCTGCGCGGCAATGTGCAAGGCGGCGCTCAAGACCTTGTAGAGGTTGATCGAGGTGCTGTCGGTCGCCACCACTTCGCCGGGTGCGGCGCCAATCAGTTGTGCAATCTTGTTGCCCAGGCGCTGCGGCAGGTCAAACCAGCCGGCACTGTTCCAGCTGCGGATCAGGCCCTGGCCCCATTCATTGCTTACCGCTTCGGCAACACGGGCGGCGGCGGTTTTGGGCAGCACACCTAGCGAGTTGCCATCCAGGTAAATCACGCCTTCGGGCAGGCTGAACTGGTGGCGCAGTTCGCGCAGCGGGTCTAAAGCATCCAGCGCGCGGCAGTCTTCAAGGGTTTTGGTCATGGTGGTTTCTTTGGGTTTTACTCCCTCGCCCCGTTGGGGAGAGGGTTGGGGTGAGGGGCCAGTTCGCGCAGCACTGCACGAACGGGGGAAGCATCAGAACGCATCAGCTTGAGCGGCAGGGCAATCAGTTCGTAGTCACCTTCGGGCACCTCGTCAAGCACCAGGTTTTCCAGCACACGAAGATTGCGCGCCAGCAACTCGTGGTGGCTGGGCAAGGTCTGGCTGTTGTTGGGGTCCACGCTTGGCGTGTCTATGCCGATCAGCAGAAAGGGATTGGCTGCGTTTTTGCTAGCCAGCAGTGCAAGCGTTTCAGGCGCAATCGCGGTAAATGATGCCCAGCTCTGGCTGGCGGCACCTGAGGTGCGCAGCAGCACACGGGCTGGCAGGTTTTCAAGCGCGTGGGCGATGTGTTCAGGCAAAACCAGGGGGCCAGAGTCCAGGCAATGAATCACCCGGCATGGGCCGAGGTAGGGTGCCAGGTCCAACTGACCTGAACTGGCACCGCCGTTGGCATAGTGCATGGGCGCATCGGCATGCGCGCCAGTGTGTGGCGACAGGGTAATGCTGTTGACATTGACCGGGCAGTCGGGCGTCAGCGAAAAATGCAGACGCTGCGAATAAGCCGTGTCACCGGGGAAAACCGCCGCCTGCTCATCAACCGGCGGTGAAATGTCCCAGATTTTTGCGGTGTGGGTGGAGTGGTTTGAAGCCATGGCCCAAAGTTATCACCACTCAAAATGGCGTGGTGTCGGTTATTTCCAACAGGCATGAAAATACTTTAAGGTTAAAGCAATTAGGCGCACTGCAAGCTTGTTGCTGTGCGGTAACCATCAACAGGCCGCTCGGGCACAATCCGAATTTTCAATCGGGACAAAGGTAAACCAGACCATGACTTCAACAGACAAAACAAACCACAAGGTAGCACTCGTCACAGGCGCGGGCACAGGCATTGGCCGGGCGGTGGCGCTGGCATTTTTGCGTGAGGCTTACAGCGTGGTTCTGGTCGGCCGCCGTAGCGAGCCGCTGGAAGCCGTGGTCAAGGAGTCAGGCTCTGACCGTGCGCTGGCCGTGCCTACCGATGTGGGCAAGCCTGAATCGGTAGCTGCGCTGTTTGAAAAAATTGCAGAGGTGTTTGGCCGGGTTGACGTGTTGTTCAACAACGCAGGTGTCAGCGCCATCGGCACAGGTTTTGAAGACATTGCCTTTGAAAGCTGGCAAAACGTCGTCAATATCAACCTGACCGGCTCGTTTTTGTGCGCGCAGGGCGCTTTCAGAATGATGAAAAACCAGACCCCCCAAGGCGGCCGCATCATTAACAACGGCTCAATTTCAGCCCACGCACCACGGCCCAACTCGGCGCCCTATACCTCGACCAAACACGCGATCACCGGGCTGACCAAGTCCATCTCGCTTGACGGCCGCAAATACAACATCGCCTGCGGCCAGATTGACATCGGCAATGCGCTGACCGAACTGTCAGCACGCATGACCAAAGGCGTGCCGCAAGCCAATGGCGAAATTGCAATCGAGCCGATGATGCAGGCTACAGAGGTGGCCGATGCGGTGATTCACATGGCCGCACTGCCACTGTCAACCAATGTTCAGTTCATGACCATCATGGCTACGAAGATGCCGTTTGTTGGGCGGGGTTGAGGGGTTGCCGCATGAAACCTTTTGCCGGGATGTGTCTTGTTGTACTCCTGCCTGCACTTGCTTACGCTGACGAAAACACACTCTGCACTGCAAGTGAAAGAGTGTTTTTTTCCTGTGAAATCAAACAAGGGCGGCAGGTATCCGTGTGCGGATCGGCTGATCTCACCCCTACATCGGGTTATCTGCAGTACCGGATTGGAAAAAGCGCGGCTGTACCTGAACTGGTGTTTCCTGCGGACTTCAAGCACCCGGCAGGACAATTTGACTTCAGCAATGAAGGTTTCGGTGCAAAGTCAAGTACGCGCAATCTGCGTTTCAGAAGTGGTGCTTATGTTTATGTCATTTACGCCAGCACATATGCTTTTGGAACGAATGCGGCAGGTGTTGCAGTCAAGAAAGGTGTTGAGCCGATTCGTTACGTTGCGTGTCAGAAAAACATTGCCGAAAAAGATTTTTACCTTCTACAGAATCTGGGTATTCCCGTGATCGGGCGTGATGACATTGTATTTGAGCGTTGATTAACCAGATGTCGTTTTTGCCGACTGTGAGCTTGCTGCATTAGTCAGCCCACTGGCAGTCTGTTCGATGACTTGATCTCGCGCAAGGCAAGGCTGGAGTGAATTGAGGTCACGCCTGGCAGCAGACGCAATACCTTTTCCACAAACATGCCGTAGTCGTCCAGATCTGCTGCTACGACCTGG
>JAZKIK010000262.1:3565-6135 GCA_040384925.1 Pseudomonadota bacterium
GTGATATTTTTCTACAACTGATACCTGTGCACCGAGTCGATCCTTCGCAAGAGAGAGATAGAGAGGAATTTTTACCTGACGGAGATTCTCGATAACTTTGAGTGAGAGAAGCTTCGATTCAAAACCAAGCTGCACAAATGCAAGCACGCCAAAACCCATTTTTCGGCGGTTCAGATTGGCCTGGTAACCGTCAATAAAACCTTCTTCTTCCAATCGGCGAACCCTGCGCCAACACGGCGTGACGCTGAGTGAAAGGCGTTCGGCCAGTTTGGCGTTGGACAGGGTTCCATCCTCCTGAAGAAGTTGCAAAATGGTCAAATCTACCTCATCCAAATCATTTTTTAGTTGTTTGTTTTTCATTTGAAGAATTTGAAGGATGAAGTGACTCAAATCATAGTGGTATTGGTGGCAATAAAGCAAAGAAATTTCAGGCTGCCGGCCAGATACTGGAGGCCTCTTCAAGTCCTTTGCAACTATCACCATGCTCACTATTTACAGCGACAAGCACCGGCTCCATCACGGTAGTGAATTAAAAGACGGCGTGCTCAAGCCAAGCGTTGAAATGCCAGGCCGTGCCGATACCGTGCTGGCACAAATCAAGGCGACGGGTCTGGGCAGCATCATTGCCCCTGGCGACTATCCGGTGTCTACCTACTGTGCTGTGCATACCGAACCTTATGTGCAGTTTCTGCAGGGCGCGTGGTCTCAATGGACGGCGGCCGGGCGTTCGCATGATGCCTTGCCGCTGATCTGGCCAGTGCGCGATTTGCGCCATGACACAGAGCCAGAACATATTGATGGCAAATTGGGTTTTTACGCCATGGACGCCGGGGCGCCGATCACTGCCGGAACCTGGGAGGCTGTACGCACCAGCGCCAATCTCGCCCTGACCGGCATGGACGCCATAGCTGCTGGCGCGAGCAGTGCATTTGCCTTGTGCCGCCCGCCGGGGCACCACGCCGCTGCCGAGTACATGGGCGGTTATTGTTATCTGAACAACGCCGCCATCGCAGCGCAGGGTTTTGTGGCCAAAGGGGCCAAACGGGTGGCCGTGCTGGATGTGGATTACCACCACGGCAACGGTACACAAAGCATTTTTTACGGCCGCTCTGACGTGATGTTCGTTTCCCTGCATGGTGAGCCCAAAAACTCGTACCCCTATTTTTTGGGGCACAGGGATGAGTTGGGCACGGACCTGGGCCTGGGCTTCAATCACAACTATCCACTGCCGCACGGCACTGACTGGAGCGCCTACAGCGCCGCCTTGGTCGATGCGTGCGCCAGATTGTCAGCCTACTCGCCGGATGCCATCGTGGTATCTCTGGGTGTGGATACCTTCAAGGACGACCCGATCAGCCAGTTCAAGCTGCAAAACGACGATTACCTGCGCATGGGCGAATTGATTGCCCGCATGGGCAAGCCGGTGCTGTTTGTGATGGAAGGCGGCTACATGGTGGACGACATTGGCATCAACGCGGTCAATGTGCTGCTCGGTTTTGAAGGCCGGCATGCCTGAAAACCCTGGCCGCCGCGCTCGCACAAATTTCACAAAACTCCTTGAAGGAAAAACATGACTAAATACATCGACGTTCACGACATTCAAAAAATGGTAAGCAAGGTAGGTGCCGAGTCTTTTATGGCAGCCATGGCTGAGTACATTCGCGCCGACTATCTCAGGTGGGAAGAATTTGAAAAGTCGGCACGGGTGGCCAACCACTTTCCTGGCGGCGTGATTGAGTTGATGCCCACGTCTGACAAGGAGTTATACGGCTTTAAATACGTCAACGGGCACCCAAAAAATACCCGTGACAACATGCTTACAGTGATGGCATTTGGCGTGCTGGCAGAAGTCGATACGGGTTACCCTGTGCTGTTCAGTGAGTTCACCGTCACCACCGCTTTGCGCACGGCAGCCACTTCTGCATTGGTCGCCAAGTCATTGGCCCGGCCAGACTCCAGCAAGATGGCGCTGATTGGCAATGGTGCACAAAGTGAGTTTCAGGCCTTGGCATTCAAGGCAATTCTTGGGGTTACCGAAATTCGTGTTTTCGACATCGACCCCGCAGCCACCGACAAATTCGTCAAAAACCTGGCGCATGTCAAAAACCTGACCATAGTGCGGGCCCGCTCCATCAGCGAGGCGGTGCGTGGTGCTGACATCGTCACCACAGTGACGGCAGACAAAACCAACGCTACCATTTTGACGCCCGATATGGTGGAGCCAGGCATGCACATCAATGCAGTTGGGGGCGACTGCCCTGGCAAAACGGAGCTGCATGCCGACATCCTGACCGGAGCGCGGGTGGTGGTGGAGTTTGAGCCACAGACCCGGATCGAGGGTGATATTCAGCAACTTGCCGCAGACTTTCCGGTGATCGAGTTGTGGCGTGTTCTGTCGGGCCAAACCGCAGGCCGGGAACATGCAGGACAGGTGACCGTGTTCGATTCTGTCGGTTTTGCGCTGGAGGACTTCTCAGCCCTGCGTTACCTGCGTGATTTGAGTGAGGCCCATGCCATTGGCAACAAGATTGATCTGATACCGGAACCCGAGAATCCAAAAAACCTTTACC
>JAZKIK010000263.1:0-2763 GCA_040384925.1 Pseudomonadota bacterium
ATTTTGAAAACAACCTGATCAAACCCGGCAAAGCGGTGGTGTGTGGCGAGAAGATCGATCTGGGCAAGATCAACATCCCGGTTTATATCTATGGCTCGCGCGAAGACCACATCGTGCCGATTGGCGGCGCGTATGCATCAACCCAGCATTTGCCGGGAAAAAAACGTTTTGTGATGGGGGCTTCAGGCCATATTGCCGGGGTGATCAACCCGCCGACCAAAAACAAGCGCAGTCACTGGATCAACGACAAACTGCCTGCCAACAAGTTTCCGGCAACCCAGGCCGAGTGGCTTAAGACCGCTACGGAACACCCCGGCAGCTGGTGGACAGACTGGTCAGTCTGGCTCAAGGGCCATGCTGGCAAGCTGATAAGCGCACCGCAAAACTACGGCAGCCGTGACTACAAGGTCATAGAGGCCGCACCAGGCAGCTACGTCAAGGCCAAGGCCTGATTGCCACCAGCCTGATTTTCAAAACAAATTTCTCACCCAAGCCTCATAAAAAGGAAAGACATCATGGAAGACATCGTTATCGTTTCAGCAGGTCGCACGGCCGTCGGCAAATTTGGCGGTTCGCTGGCCAAGACACCGGCCACCGAACTCGGCGCCGCCGTGGTCAAGGCCGTGCTGGAGCGTTCTGGCCTGTCGGCTGAACAGATTGGCGAAGTCATCATGGGCCAGGTTTTGACCGCAGGCGTGGGACAGAACCCGGCGCGCCAGACCGTGCTGAAAGCCGGTCTGCCACAAGGCATTCCCGGCCTGACCATCAATGCCGTTTGCGGCTCTGGCCTGAAAGCCGTCATGCTGGCGGCGCAGTCCGTTGCCACTGGCGACAGTGAAATCGTGATTGCTGGCGGCCAGGAAAGCATGAGCCTGTCACCTCACGTGCTCAACGGCTCACGTGACGGCCAGCGCATGGGCGACTGGAAGATGGTGGACACCATGATTGTTGACGGCCTGTGGGACGTTTACAACCAGTACCACATGGGCATCACGGCTGAAAACGTTGCAAAAAAATACGGCATCAGCCGCGAAGCGCAGGATGCACTGGCGTTTGCCAGCCAGTCCAAAGCCGCAGCAGCACAGGACGCAGGCAAATTCAAGGACGAAATCGTGCCGTTTTCCATCGCCCAGAAAAAAGGCGACCCGATTGTTTTTGCTGCTGACGAGTTCATCAACCGCAAAACCTCTGCCGAAGTGCTGGCTGGCCTGCGTCCCGCGTTTGACAAGGCTGGCGGCGTGACCGCCGGCAATGCATCAGGCCTGAACGACGGCGCTGCCGCCGTGATGGTCATGACCGCCAAAAAAGCCGCCGAACTGGGCCTGACCCCGCTGGGCCGCATCGCCAGCTACGCCACCACCGGCCTTGACCCAGCTTTCATGGGCATGGGCCCGGTGCCTGCATCGACCAAGGCGCTGGCCCGTGCTGGCTGGAAGCCGCAGGACCTGGACCTGCTCGAAATCAACGAAGCCTTTGCCGCACAGGCCTGCGCCGTCAACAACGAAATGGGCTGGGACACCAGCAAGGTCAACGTCAACGGCGGCGCGATTGCGATTGGCCACCCGATTGGTGCGTCTGGTTGCCGCATTCTGGTCACGCTGCTGCACGAGATGGTGCGTCGCGACGCCAAAAAAGGCATTGCCAGCCTGTGTATTGGTGGCGGCATGGGGGTTGCCCTCACAATAGAACGCTGAAAATACGCTAGTATTTGAGATGAAATCAGTCTGCAGCGCCCCTTTTTATGGGCGCAGGCAGCTATTGAATTCATAGTGACCTGAATTTTCAGGAATCATCGTTTATTTCACAAGATCCCGTTCGGGTTTACAAAGTCAAGGAGAAAACACATGTCTAAAAAAGTAGCTTACGTCACCGGTGGTATGGGTGGTATTGGAACCGCCATTTGCCAGCGCCTTGCCAAAGACGGTTTTACCGTTATTGCCGGTTGTGGCCCCACACGCGACTTCACCAAGTGGATTGACGAACAAGCCGCTCTTGGGTACACGTTTTACGCCTCCGTCGGCAATGTCGGCGACTGGGACTCCACGGTTGAAGCCTTTGCCAAGGTCAAGGCCGAACACGGCCCGGTCAGTGTGCTGGTCAACAACGCAGGCATTACCCGCGATGGCCAGTTCCGCAAAATGAGCAAGGCTGACTGGGACGCCGTGATCTCGACCAACCTGAACAGCATGTTCAACGTCACCAAACAAGTGATCGAAGGCATGATTGAAGCCAACTTCGGTCGCATCATCAACATCAGCTCGGTCAATGGCCAAAAAGGCCAGTTCGGCCAGGTCAACTACTCGACGGCCAAGGCCGGCCTGCACGGCTTTACCATGGCGCTGGCGCAAGAAGTGGCAGCCAAAGGTGTGACGGTCAACACCGTCAGCCCAGGTTATATCGGCACCGACATGGTCAAGGCGATTCGCCCCGACGTGCTGGAAAAAATCGTTGCAGGTGTTCCCGCCAAGCGCCTGGGCCAGCCAGAAGAAATCGCTTCCATCATTTCGTGGATTGCATCGGACGAAGGCGGCTACGCCACAGGTGCCGACTTCTCGCTCAATGGTGGTTTGCATATGGGTTGATGTGACGTGGTTTTTATGCTCCCCTTTTTCGGAGGGGTGTAAAAATCAGGTTTGGATCTGGACCAAATAAAAAACCCGCCTCGGCGGTTTTTTTATTTGCCATGCAATTGGCCGGTGCGTGTACCCGTTGCAATGGCGCAACAGGCCTTTTTGTTGCAAAAAAACAAGATTTCCGGCAGTT